>CAZXSG010000017.1:0-14771 GCA_964643185.1 uncultured Holophagales bacterium | reverse complement strand
TTCTTGAGCTTGAGCGGGCGCGGCTTCGTCACAGGTAGCGCCCCTGCAGACCCTCGAGCAGGGCGACGAACTCGTTCTCACCGTCCCCGAGGAACAGGCCGCTCCGGCTGCCGGGCCGACGCTCCTGGAAGTACAGACCGAGGATCCGCAGAAGCGGGACGTCGTCATAGCGGAACGCCTCGGATCCGTGCACGGAAGGGGCGCGGTAGATCGATGTGGACTCCATAGCTCCTCTTGGGAACCTGTGCAGAAGTCCCCTCGAAAGTCCATACTTTTTCACGACGGCGGCCAGGTTTTCGGTGCGGAAGAGGCTGATCCCCGTCCCGCTCGCGTTCGTGCGGCCGGCCACCTTCATCAGCCCGAGTAGCTCGCGCGTGAACGCGTGCTGCGCGGCGAACGTGACGCGCACGGCGGCCTCGCCGCTGAGCGTGAACGACTTCTTGAGCTGCGCCTCAGAGGCGGCTGAGCCCCCCTTCCAGAAGTACGCCGAGAGGCGCACGGTGCGGTTCTCGGCCATGAGGTACTTGATCGCCATCGGGAAGGGGTTCCACGAGGAGCCGGCCTGGGCGGAGGCCCAAGCCGAGACCATCGCGTAGTTCCCTCCGACGCTCTTGATGTAGGTCGCGAGGTCCGCGACGAGGCTCGGGGTCCCTCCCGTAGGCGTGCGCAGGTGATCGAACTCGAGGCCGTTCTCGTCGAGCGGCTGCATGTCGCCCGGGTAGCGCTGCGTCATCTCCCGCGGCATGCGTGCCGAGAGACCGGCCTTGCGGATCCCGATCGTGTGCCGCGCCAGCTCATCGGCGTATCCGATCTTCCACTTGTCGGCCGTCGCCTCGTCCATGAGATCGGCGACGCTCACGAGCTGGTCGAGCCGCGCGCCGAGCACCGCTCGCAGGTCGGCCGGGGTCGCTGCAAGGAGCGCGCTCCGCTGAGCCGCGATCTGCCGGATTCGTGCCGGGATGGTCGCGGGGTCGGTTCCCTTGAACATCGGCCCCGCGTCCGGGTTGAGCTTGGGATCTCGCAGGCTCCACAGCTCGATCGGGTACTCGCCGAAAGCCCCCTTGAGGACGCCCGCACCGCGGTATCGGAGGGCGCCGCCGTTGTCGATGCGCCAAGGAACTCCCTTCGCATCGACGAGCACGTTGTCGAGGCCGACGACGTCCCAATTCCCGAGGAGCGCGTCCGCGGCCAGGTCGCGCTGGAGGCGTTCGAGGACCTTCGCCGCTCGCGGGCCCCCGGCTGCGACCACGTCGCGGAGCCGCTCGCCCGTGAGGAAGCGCGTGAGCTTCACCGGCCCACCGGGGCCGTCGTAGAGCCGTCCCTCGGGCACGTTGACGCCGAGCGCCTCGTACATCCGGTCCGCGGCGAACTCCTCGCGCACGTGCGCCGCGTTCGCGCCCCTCTTGCGGACGAAGCGATTCCCGGCCGCATCCTCCACGAGCTCGGCGCCGGTCGAGCCCCCGAGCTTCTTCACGAGCTTGAGCGAGTCGGGATCGTGCGGCCAACCGTCGCCGGTCGTTCCCTCGATCGCGGGGCGCGGTGTCTTCGCGACCGGTTTCGCGCGGCGCATGGACGCGGGCACGAGGCTCGACACGCGATCGGCGTCCCAGCCCGGAGGGAGCGCCTCGCGGATGTCCTGCCCCTTCGAGAGCTTGTAGCCGCCGGCCTTGAAGTCGTCCTCGTCGAGCTCGATCGCGTGGCACCTGCAGCCGAAGCCGCAGGGCGGAAGGAAGTGCCGGGCCCGCGCGTCGTCCTTGCGGAAGACGAGACCATCGAGTGCCGCGTGCTCGGGCCTCGTGCGCCCGTCGTTCGTCGCGTCGTAGAGCCAGTACGGCGCGTTCGTCATCCACTCGGGCGAGAACATCTCGGCGTAGCGCCCGCCGGCGTAGGCCGCCTGGGTCGCCGTGCGGAAGACGAGGTCCGCGTACCACGGGCTCCACGTGTCCCCGCTGTAGATCCGCTCGCCCTTTGCCGCGCCGAAGCCGTCGAGGATCTGCTGCGCCTGCGGAGCCCAATCCCGCACCGTCTGCCCCTCGCTGATCGCCTTGCCGAGCGAGTCGTAGATCGCCTGCGTAAAGCTCGTGTGGTAGATCCCGGCGAGCCTTCCGGCCTTCGCCTTCTGCTCGTCGCCCAGTGCGGCGAACTGGTCGGCAGGGAGCACCTTGCGGCGCGCCCAGAGGGTCAGGGTCTTGTCGAAGGGCTTCACGGTCACAGTCCCGAGGCTCGTCATCAGTAGCCCTCCACATGGCCGTATTCGGAGATGCCGAAGCGGAAGTCTTCCTCGAGGCTGAGCGGCCGTCTCGGCTCCGTGTAGAGGAGGAGCACCGCGTCCCCGTCGTTCGTCGAACGCCCGAGCCTCTTGCGCAGCTCCTCCTTCGGCGAGACCGCGATTCGGCCCGAGCGGAGGAAGTAGCGGAACGCGGTCAGGTCGCCCATGAGGGTGGGGGAGACGCTGTCGGGGGGAAGCGCGATGTTGTCGCCCGTCTCGGGATGCAGAGCCGCGCGCAGCGCCCACACGGCGTACGAGCGCTTGTTGGCGAACTTGAGCGCCCCGAGCGGCTCGTCCGTTCCCTCCGCAACGCTGACCCGCTCGACGAGACAGCCCTCGATCGACTCGAGCGCGCCGGCCGCATCAGCCCCAACGCCGATCGCGTCGACGTAGATCGGCACGCCGGGCATGTAGTGCCCTTCCATGATCCACGCGGCGGTGTCGCTGCCTCGCGGGGTGAGAGCGCCATCGCGCGATTCGATGGTGATCCAGTTGACGTACTCGCGAGCCACGGACTCGCGGTCCTTTCCGCCCTGCGCGGGGTCGACGCCGAGCGCCGTCAGCCCGAGCTCGCGGTTGCCGTCGTGTCTCCAACGCGCCTGCGCTTCTCGCACCCACGCAGAGGGGATCACCTGCCAACGCTCGTCGGTCTTCGAGGCCATGAAGTCGCCGTACTTCAGGATCGAGCGCAGCGGCTCGGGCATCCTGTCGAGCGTCTTCGCGTACTCGCCTTCGGCGTAGGTGGGGTTCTCGGCCAGAACAGACGGCACGTACGTTCGGCTCTTCGGCGAGCGCATCACGCCCTTGATCTCCACGGGCTCGGGGCCGTCCACCTCAATCTCGTTCTGCGAGTCGATCGAGACGAAGTACCGGATCTCTCCGGCTTTCGCGGGGCGCTTGTAGCCCTTGTCCACCCAGGGACGCACCTTCTCGGTGACCCATTCGCCCTCTGCCGTCGTCGGAGGGTTGCCCAGGTAGAGCTCGAGCGTGCGCTGCCCTGGATGCGGGGACCGCTTCCACCCGACGATGTACTCGGGCTGCGACCTGAGGAAGTGCGTGATCTCGTCGAAGACGTAGAGGTCGTGCGGCCGGCCCTGCTGCGCCTGCTTGTCCTTCTCCTTCTCGCAGCCGGCGAACTCGAGGTGTCGGCGCTCGCCGCATGAGCGAAGCGTCCAGAGCTTCGACTGCGAGTTGTACGCTCCGAAGGCGTTGAAGAGCGCCCGCGACTTCTCGATCGGGCCCTCGGCGCCAGCCAGGTCGTTGAACTCGCGGCGGAAGAAAATCGAGTTGCGGAAGTGCGTCGACGCGAGCCCAGTCGCGGAGTGCGTCTTCCCGCCGCCGGCCTCGCCCATGTACCAGATCTCTTCGACCTTCGTGTTCTCGATGAGCTGCACGAGAAGCCGCTGAGCGCCAGGGTTCGGGGACCACGGGGGGACTGCTTCACCCCGCTTCTGCAGCCGAAACTTCGCCGCGGCCAGGATCATCGATTCCTGCGAGGGGAGCGGCATCAGTTCACACCCGAGGGCGGGACGGGCGCGGGTTCAGCCCCCTGCAGCTCCTCGACGCGGGTCGCCTCCGCGAGGAGCTCCTCGACGGTGACGCCGGCCTCGGCCGCCAGCTTGGCCGCAACGCCGCGCATCTCGAACTCGATCGTCTGCCGGGGCTCGCCGTAGGCGTACGCGAGAGCCTTCTGCGCGAAGGTCGCGGGGCCGTCGCCCTTGAGGTCCTTGCGGATCTTCTCCTCGAGGAGAGTCACGTTGTCGGGGTGCTCGAAGAATTTCACGAGGCGCTGCCTGAAGCCGGTGCCGGGGCGCGGCTTCTTCACGCTCTCGATCACCCCGAGTTTGTGAATAGTGTTCCCCTTGACGAACCGCCCCTTGTCGTTCCGCTCAGCCACGTTCCGGTTCCTTTCCAGCTTGCGACCCGCTTTCATGGAGCGCGACTGGAGGGGCCAAGTCAAGGGGCTCGGGAGCCTTCGGCGGGGCGGGGCGGGTGCGTGCGTCGTGACCGCACACCTCGCAGGGAAAGCTGGGGACGTTGCACGAGCAGAGGGGGCACCTCATGCGATCTTCCTTTCGAGCTTCGAGATCTCGGCGAGCACGGCGATCTCCTCCGCGCTCGGTTGCGGGTCCCCCCCGGCGAGCCATGAGCCCCAGGCCCGCGTCATGCGGGAGAACCGGTCGTCCTGCTCGTCGGAGAGCGGTGGGCGTTCTCGGTTGCCGAGGAGCCGGCTCACCTCGCGCGCCCACGCCGGGGCGCTCTCGTCGATCACGCGCCGAGGCTTCGACGGCTTCGTCTTCGCGACCTGGACGCGGAGACGGTTGATGTCGGTCACGAGCCACGGGAGCGGGTGCTTCTGCTCGACGAGCCGGGGGGAGTTGTCGGCAACGTAGGCCCGGGCGATGGCTTCCCGCTCGTGCTCGGGGATCGCCACGAGCGCGGCGTTCACAGCCTTCGCGTCCTTCGCCGTGATGACGGGCTCGAGGCCGTAGCGCTCTCGCCACGCGTCGCAGTAGGCGCCGACGGCCCCGGTTTTCGGGTTGGATCTCTTCGGGGGTGAGGGAGCGCCCGCGTCAGCGGGAGGCGGAGCCGACGGCCCCTCCTGGTTCTCTCTCTCCTCTTCTCTACTCTCCTCTACGGTGTGACTTCCGCGGATGTCACTGTGACGTCCGCGTGACATCGCTGTGACATCGCTGTGACAGGCGTCGCCGGGCACACCGAGCATTGGGGTTTCGCCTTTCGGGGCAGATTCCACGCGCTCGGGGGCCTGACGCCGCCCCTCGCCGATCGCACCGACAAGGGGGGCGGGAGTACTCGGGGGTTCCTCTGGAGGTTCGGGCGGGTGTTGCTCGAGAGCCGCGAGGGCGGCGAGACGTTCCCGCTCGCGCTGCTTCGCCTTGCGTTCCTTGTCGTCGTCGCGCCTCTTGCGCTTCTCGAGGAGAGCCTCGAGGTACAGCTCTACCTCGTGGATCTTGAGCCCCTTGCGGGTCTTCTCGAGGAACCCGGCCTCCGTCTTCCCGCAGGCGACGAGAGCCTCCACGAAGGCCGTCGCATCGCCCTTGTAGCCCGCGGCCTCGGCGATCTCGAAGTGATCGAAGGGGGAGAGATCCCCGGTGGGGGCGTTCGTCATGGCCCACAGCCAGAGGGTCACGAGATGCCCGACGACGTGGGGACGCTCGATCGAGAGATGCCTCGCGACGCGGCCGGTCTTCACGTGGCCGGGGAGGTCGATGTGCACGGGGAGCCACACCTCGCGAGATCTCACGCGGCCTTCCTCCCCTTGGCCTTGTCGAGGGTGTACCGATAGACCCTGCGTCCGGCAGCGGAGAGCCCCTCGTAGGAGCACGAGATCTCGACGCCATTGGCGCGGAGCTCGGCGATGTCGCTGTGGATCGCGCACCCTCCGGTGTGGGTCGTGAGTTGGTAGGTCGTGAGGCCGCTGGGGTGAACCTCGAGAGCGCGGAGAACGGCCTGGAGGCGGCGGGATGTGGAGAGCTTGGCGAACCTCATGGCTGCGCTCCTGGGAACTGCCTGATGCGGAGGTTCGTCGGCCACTCCGCCATGTCGCCGCCCTTGCGATCGGTCACGAGCCACTCGACCGGGCCCGGACCCTCCTCGGAGATGAAGGCCGGGTCGACCACGGGCCGGGCGCCCAGTTGCTTCACGAAGACCGGTGTTCCGGCGATCGCGCAAGGGCCGACCACTCCGTAGATCCAGTCGAGGTCACACGGGCGAGCGCCCGGGCCGCTTTCGCCGCCGACGATCACCCAATCGACGGACGGCCGCGGGGTGAGGTGCCCGGGGAGCGGGAACGCCCCCTTCGGCATCGAGGCGATGAGGGTTCGGAGCCCTGGAGGCGACAGGAATGGGTGTAGATCCACCGGCCCGAGTAGCGGCTCGACGCTAAGAAACCGCACCGCCGCCGGGGTTCGAAGGAGATGCGGGATCCGCTCGTCCGCGCGCTCCTGATCCTCGACGGAGACGCCGAGCCACACGTTGGGGAGAGGCCAGGGCACACGAAGGAGCGTGTCGGTCTGGCGGAGCGCGGGGTGGGGAACGGCGCTCTGTGCGTGCTGGATCAGGAGCCCGAGGCGGCGCGCGCCCTCCTCCTGCTCGACCCACGCGGCCCAGCTCTCCATGCGATCCGCGCGCTTCGTCAGGACCTGGAAGGTGATGTGCGGGCACGCGGCCATGACCCCGAAGACGGCCGCGATCTCTTCGTTCAGGAGGTTCTCGTGGAAGAGGTCGCTGGTGCTGTTCACGAAGCAGCGGACGGGCGTCTTCCACGACAGCGGCTCACGGAGCTTTTTCTCCCAGAGCAGCCGCACCTTGCCCGTCCAGCGGCCTCCGGAGGGGGTGCGCACCGCGTAGCCCTCGAAGGCTCCGCCGGGGTCCGAGAAACGCGCGGCGATCCTCTCGGCGTAGCAGTTCTGGCAGCCGGGGGAGACGCGGGAACATCCGCGGACGGGGTTCCACGTCTTCCCGGGCGAGCCGTCGGGGCCGACGGTCCACTCGATCGAGGTCTCGCTCATGCTGCTTTGTCCTCCTCCGAGAAGAGCGCACCGTTGACAGGCTCACGGCCAGCGCGCTCGAGCGTCGCGAGGAGCCGGTCTCTCCAATCGAGAGCGAAGGGGAGGCAGTTCGCGCAGTTGATGTGCCCGCGGCACTCCGGGAGCGGCCGCTCACGCCGCGCCTGGTAGGACCACGCGAGGGAGTCGGCCGACGCGACGGCCACAGGAGCTCCGATCGCGCGAGCGAGCTCCACGAGGCCCGCGAGCCCAGTTGTCTTCAGGCCGAAGCCGTGGATGTTGGCGAGCCCGTCGTTCCGGAGCTGCTGGAGGAGCAGCCCGGCACTCACCGTGTTCTGACGCCGGCAGATCGAGCCAACGCCGACGACGGGGAGCGTCCGGAGGTCAACGCCGGCCCGCGCATAGGCTTCGTCGTGACGCAGGTACTCGCCGAGCGTCCAGCCCTGGAGGACCGGTGCCCACGGGATCTCAGGCGCGAGCGTCTTCAGCCGGAGGTAGCTCTCGATCGTGAGCCTCTGATGGGTCGCGACGTCGAGCCCCGTCTTCGCGAGGACGAAGGGCTCGCACATCCAATCCTGGATCGCGGCCCACTCCATGCCGCCGATCTCTGCGTGGTAGCGGCGCACCTCGGCCGCGTACTGCCATGGCGAGGTCTCCCACTTGCCGTGCATCGAGAGCTCCGAGAAGCCGCCGGAGTCGAGAGCCCACGAGCCGAGGGCCCGCGGGAGGTCGCGCTTCGGCATCGTGCGGCGCGAGACGAAGAGGGGAACGTCGGTCTTCGCGAGCCATCCCGGGCGGTGGGTGCCGAGGAAGAACTTCATACCGCGCCCTCCATCGCCACGAGAGCGGCGAAGGGCTGGACCCACACGGGCTCGGCGCTCAGCGCGAAGACTTCACCGGCGCCGGCAGCGAGGAGCGCGCGGCCCATCACGGAGGCGATCGCCGCGGCGGTCGGGGGAGGCACGGCGTTGCCCACGGCTTCTCTCCACCTCGAGTGCGAAGTGCCGTCGAGGGGCGCGCCCGCGAGGAGCTCCACGGGGAAGCCCTGGAGCGCGGCCAGCTCGAGCGTCGTGAAGGGCCGGTGCCACGTGTCGTCGAGGGAGACAAGCACGGGCGGCGGTCGGGGTGATCGCCCGGCGAGGGGAGGCGAGGGTCCGCGACGCTGAACGCTCCGGCGTCGACGCTCGAGGAGCCGACGACGGCGCCCGAAGGCGAGCCGAAGGGAACGACGCCGTAGTTCCCGGCGCGCCGGGGATCGGCAACGGCGAGGCCTCCGGAGCTCGGACCTCCGCCACCGGTGACGGCCGGGCTGGGCTCGTCGAACCGCACGACGCGGAACACGTTGTTGAACCGGGGGCCGGCCGCGCGAGGGTCAGCGAGGGAGAGGGCCCCGCTCCCAACCCGATCGGAACCCGTGACCGTGTGGGCCGGCGCGCCGAAGGGCTCCACCCGGAGCTTCCCGTAGTGGGTCCCCATGCGCGGATCGGCGAGCGAGAAGGCGCCCGTCGAAGGGTAGGCCTCTCCGGTCACGCATCCCGCCGGGCCGTTCCAAGCCTTCACGCCGAGGACGGTGGAGCGCGGATCCGCTACGGAGAATTTCCCCTGTCCGGGCGAGCGCTGCGAGGTGATCGTGGCGGACGGTTCGTTCCAGCGCCCGACGCCGAGCTGCCCGTACTCGCCCCAGCCCGCGGGCCGAGGGTCTGCCACGCTGAAGGCGCCGCGCGTCGTGTGCGCCCCGCCCGTCACGCAGCCGCTGGACTCATCCCACTCTCGGACGCCGAAGGCCCCGCGGTGCCACTCCCCCACGGGCCCGAGCCCAAAGCGGGAGGGGTCGGGCCCCTTCGGGGCGCGCCAATCTCCGCCCGCCGGGATCAGGGCGAGCCGGAGCCAGGTCTCCCACTTCAGCCGCGGGAGGCGGTGCATCGGGCCCGCGCCGGGATCGTCCGGCATCGCGAGCGGTCCGATGATCTCGCCCACCGAGCGGACGCGCCGCATCGGGGGTTCGTAGAGGAACGGCGGGACCTTCCCCCGGTGGCGCGCGACGAGGAGGAAGCGGCGGCGGTGCTGCCCGAGCCCGCCGAGCTCGCCGCAGTCGTGCGTCGTCTCCGCGACCGAGTAGCCCGCGGCGACGAGGAGAGCCTCGATCGCGTCGAGGAACCGGCGCCCCCGCGTCGCGATACGGGGAACGTTCTCGAGGATCACGAACGCCGGGGGATCGTCGGCGAAGGCCTCGAGGAGGAGCATGACCGAGCGGATCGTGAGAGCGTTCAGCGCCTGGTACTTCGACGACGCCGAGCGGTGCTCGGGGAGGAGCCCCGAGAAGCCCTTGCAGGGCGGCGAGAGGAACGCGAGGTCGGGCGCCTCGTTCCCGGCAGCCCGGCGGACGTCCTCGATCGAGGCCTCGCGCCAGCCGGCGGGAGGGGGGGTGCCGTGGAAGGCCTCGTACTGCTCGCGGGAGAAGAGGTCGAGGTGCGTCGCCGGAACCCCGACGAGCCTCTCGAAGTCTCGGACCGCTCGAGCGTCGGAGTCGATCCCCCCGAGGCACCTGAAGGAGGCGCGGAGGGACCCGAGGACGGCCTGTCCCTGATTGAAGCCCCGAGCCCCGCCGCCGAGCCCGCAGAAGAGGTGGAAGTGCGTGACCTCGATCAAGCGAGGCCCCCGACTGGCAGCCCGAAAGGAGCCCCCTCGGTGGACGGCAATTTGGACGGAAGTTCCCGGCCACAGGCGGAGAAGCCTCGGAATAGCCCAGAGGCTAAGTCGCTGTGTTTGTTACCACTTGTGTCCGGGTGTGGGTTGTGGATTGGAGCGGGTGATGGGGATCGAACCCACGACATTCAGCTTGGGAAGCTGACGTTCTACCACTGAACTACACCCGCGGGACCTGCTGGGGACAGCCCAAAGCCCGCCCGAAGCCCGGCGGTTTTACCTCCCGGACCCCTTCAGGTCAAGGAAGCGTTGTGATTCCGGGCTCGTCGTGATGGCCGTGATCGCCAGGTCGTCGCCGTCCATCGAACCCGCGTCGAACTCCACGCCGAGGTAGCGGAGCAGCGTGGGCGCGAGGTCCACGGTGCGGCAAACGAAGCGGGTTCCGGGCGACACGCCGGGACCCGCGAACACGAGCGGGACCACCATCTCGAGCCGTGAGAGCGATCCGTGCCCGGCCGCCCGGCCGTCGCGAAAGCCGTAGCCCTCGCTCGGGAGCAGGTAGACGTCGGGCGCGCGCGGCGAGTCGAAGAGCTCCACCATCTGCACGACGAGATCCGGGAACTCCGCGGTCGCCGTTGCGCGGAGCCAGGCCGCGCCCGGCAGCGGATGGTCCCGCAGGCCGGGGTCGTAGCCCAGCGGGTCCTTCCCCTCGATCACGCGGTAGAGATACGTCGAGGCGCGATCGCCGTCCTCGCGCACGATCTCGCTCGTGCCGTTGGCCGCGTAGAGGACGACCGTTCCCTCCTGGCCGCCGCGCGTGGCCACGAGCCGGATCTCGGGCCTCCGCGCGAGGGCGTCGGCGAATTCCAGGCGCGGCGGCAGCTGACGGGGTTTGCGGGTCGTCTTCGCGCGCGGGCGCTTGCGCGTCCGGAACGCGCGCGGGACGTCGCTCAGCGGCCGGTCCGAGGGCAGCCAGATCATGACGCCGCGGTAGGCGCCCACCTCGATCTCGGCGCCCGCCGTGTCGCGGTCCTTGCGCAGGCGCTTCGTCTTCGGGAGCGCCACCGGCCGGCAGCTCTCGTCGTCGCAGTTCGCCATCGCCGGGTACTGGTCGAGCGTCGCCTGTACGAGCGTCGTCGCGTCCACCGTGGTCGAGAACGGCGCGTTCCCGTGATCGGACACGAGGACGAAGAGCAGGCGGTTCGTGAGGCCGAGCTTCGTGAGCCGCTTGACGAGCCGGCCGAACGAACGGTCGATGGCCGACAGGCAGGCGCGGAACTCGGCGCTCTCGGGCCCGTCGTAGTGCGCGACCTCGTCGGGCCCGAGGATGTGCCCCCACACGATCCGCGGAACGTGTCCGGCCTTCGCGGCACCCTCGTAGGCGTCGCCCATATCGTCGAGCGTGGTGCGGTCCAGGAACGCCCAGTCGTTGCGCATGTACGAGGCCGTGATCGTGAGCACGTTGCGGGCGTGCACGGACGCACCCCGCGCGATGGGCGACGTAATGGCGACGCCCTCTCCGGGCAGGTACTCGAAGAGCGTGCGCGCCTCGGGGACGAGGAAGTCCGACGCGGAGAAGGGCCGGAAGATGTTCGTGTGGGCCTCGCGGAAACGGCCCCCGCGCCGGTCCAACCAGATGTTGGCCGGGATGCCGTGATGACCCGGGAGGAGGCCCGTGAGGAGCGCCGAGATGTTCGGGTAGGTCTCCGTGGGGGCCGACGCGATCGCGTTGTCGTAAGAGAGACCGCGGCTCGTGATCACGGCATCGATGTTCGGGAGGAGCCCGTCGGCCAGGGCCTTGTCGAGGGCGTCCTTCGAGAGGCCGTCGAACATGAGCACACAAACGGCCCGCTGCTCTGCGGACGCGGCTCCCTCGAAGACGCCCTTCACCCTCGACCTCAGCATGCAAGCCGACGTGAAGACGACGAGCGCGATGAGGATCGCCGCGCGGCGCATCAGGCGCGGGCCCGGAGCGCCGCGAGCTTGGCGCTCACGGTCTTTGCATCGCTGCAGTTCAAGACGTCGCCGCTCGAGAAGCCGGCCTTCCGCGCCATGGCGACGCCCCACTTCACGAACCCGAGATCGTCCAGTGAATGGGCGTCGGGGTTGATCGACGTGAACACGCCGGCGGCACGGGCCGTCTCGCCGAACCGCCAGTCGAGGTCCAGCCGAAACGGCGACGCGTTCAGCTCCACGCCGGTGCCGGCCTCGCCGGCCGCGGCCAGCACGCGCGGAAGGTCGACGTCGATGCCCTTGCGGGAGAGGAGGAGACGCGCCGTCGCGTGACCCAGCAGCGTCACCCGCGGGTTCCGCACCGCGCGCACGAGCCGCTCCGTCTGCTCCTCGCGCGAGAGGCGCAGCGCGCCGTGGACGGAGGCGATCACGAAGTCGAGCGAGGCGAGCGCGTCCTCGGGGAAGTCGAGGCTCCCGTCGGAATGGATGTCGCTCTCCGTTCCGTGGAAGATCGTCAGCTCCGGAAAGCGCGAGCGCAGAGCGTCGATCTCGCGGCGCTGGGCGACGAGCCGCTCGGCCGTGAGGCCGCCGGCGTACGCGGCCGAGGGCGAGTGGTCGGAGATGCCGGCGTAGCTGTACCCGAGCGCCGAAACGGTGCGGAGCAGCTCCTCGAGCGTCGCGCGGCCGTCGGACCAGGTGGTGTGGAGATGGAACAGGCCGCGAATCTCGCTCTCCGTGACGAGCTGTGGGAGCGTTCCTTCCGCCGCGTACGCGACCTCGCGACCCGACTCGCGCAGCTCGGGCGCGATGAAGGGGAGCCCGAGGCGCGAATAGATTTCGGCCTCCTCCCGGGCAGGGGCCGACAGGTCCAGCCCGCGCGCGACCAGGGCGGCGAGGTGGGCGCCGGTGCCCGTCTCCCGCAGAAGGGCCGTACCGAAGCGATCGTCCCGGACGGCCACGAGGCGCACGGGGAGCGTCCCTTCGGCCGCCGCCGGCGAGACGACGCTCTCCGGGTTCTCGCAGGACACGACGAACACGGCCTCGGTGACGATCTCGAGGCGCCGCCTCAGGTCGCCGGCGATCTCGAGCCGTGCGACGTTGGGGAGCGTGCGGAGCTGGGCGGCGAGCTTCTCGGCGAACGGGAGGGCCTCGAAGAGCCGGAAGCGGCCGGCGTTTCCCGAGAGGAACGCGAGCCCGCCGAGGATCTTCTCCTGCGTCTTCAGGCCGAAGCCCGGCAGCGTCACCAGGCGGTTCTCGCGCACCGCGTACTCGAGCTCGCCGAGGCTCGTGATGCCGAGTTCCTTGAAGAGCGTGGCCGTGCGCTTGGGGCCGAGCCCCGGGATCTTCATCACCGCGACGAGCGTGGCGGGCGTTTCGGCGGTGATCTCGTCGTAGGCCTTGGAACGGCCCTCGCGGACGAACTCGGTGACGATCTCGGCCAGGGCCTTGCCGACACCGGGAAGCGACGTGAGCGTTCCGTTCCGCACGCGGTCTTCCAGGTCGGGCACGCCCGCGATCGCGTCCGCGCCGTTCTCGAACGCGCGCACGCGGAACGTGTTCTCGCCGCGGATCGCGAGGAGCGCGGCGATCTCGCGGAGCATGCTGGCGGCTCGCTTTCCGTCCATCGGAGGGCGCACGGTACCATCGCCGGATGTCGACCTTCGGTGGCGCCGATCTCCACTGCCATTCCGTGTATTCCGACGGTGTCGAGAAGCCGGCGCAGCTCGTGTCCCGGGCGCTCGAGGCCGGCCTCTCGGTCCTCGCGCTCTCCGATCACGACGCCGTGCACGGTCTGCCGGAGTTCGAGGCGGCCGCGAAGGGCACCGGCCTTGGGACCGTCGCCGGCACGGAGCTCTCGACGCACTGCGACGGGGACGACGTCCACGTGCTCGGCCTCTTCGTGGATCCCGAGGAGCCCGAGCTCGTCGAGAAGCTCGCGCACTTCCGCAAGGAGCGCGACACGCGCGGCGAGCTCATGGTGCAGAAGCTCGAGGCCGCCGGATACCCGCTCGACCTCGAGGCGATCCGAAAGGTCGTCGGCGATGGGGCGTTCGGACGCCCGCACGTGGCGCGCGCGATGATCGAGGCCGGCTACGTCGCGACGCTCGACGAGGCGTTCGATCGCTTCCTCTCACGGGGCAAGCCGGGCTATGCGCCGAAGGCCAAATGGAGCCTGGAGGACGCGATCCGCTCGATCCGGAAGGCCGGCGGCCTGGCCGTCCTCGCGCATCCCGTCTGGTACAAGGACCCCGAGAAGGTTGTGGCCGAGGGGATCTCCGCCGGACTCGACGGAATCGAGGTCTTCCACGCCGACCACCTGGGCCAGCAGGAGAACCAGTTCAGCGTCCTCGCGGAGCGGAACGGCCTCCTGAAGTCCGCCGGGTCGGACTATCACGGCCCCCCGCAGGGGAAGCGGGTCGTGGGCGCCGTAAGGCTGGATGAGACGCTGTGGAAGCCGCTCCTCGCGGCAGCCCACGTGCGTCGCGCCGAGGCCGGACGAGCGCCTCTCACTTGATCCTGGGGGTTTCTCGATCCCCCCAGGCCCCCCGCCGGGGAGAGAGGGCTATGCCTCTTCGATCCTTCTGACCGTGACGTCGCCCAGCACGATGCGGTGCATCTTCGTGCGCAGGAAACAGTCGAGGGCTTCTTCCGGCGTGTTCACGATGGGTTCGTTCTCGTTGAACGACGTGTTGAGCACGACGGGCACGCCGGTCTTCTCCGCGAACGCCGAGATGAGCTTGTGGTAACGCTGGTTCTGTGCCCTGGACACGGTCTGTAGGCGGCCCGTGCCGTCCACGTGCGTGACGGCCGGGATCTCCGCGCGCTTCTCGACGCGCACGGGATAGACCTTGACCATGAACGGGTCCGGGTAGCTCTCCTCGAAGTACTCGCCCACGCGCTCCTCGAGAATCGACGGCGCGAACGGGCGGAACGGCTCGCGGCGCTTGATGCGCGCGTTGAGGACGTCCTTCATCTCCGCGCGCCGCGGGTCCACCACGATCGAGCGGTTGCCGAGCGCGCGCGGACCCCATTCGGAGCGGCCCTGGTACCAGCCGACGATCTCTCCGCTGGCGACGGCGGAGGCGGTGTCGGTGCAGAGCGCGTCCTCGGAGGCGGTGCGCGAGACCTCCATGTCCCCTTCCCGGAGTGTCGCGGAGCCGTCCCAGCCGGGGAGGTTCCGCTTCACCGCCGAGACGATGCGCGCGTCGTCGTACTTCGGGCCCCAGTAGCTGTGCTCCATCACGAAGCTGCGGGGGTTCCCGAGGATCTGGTGCCAAACGTAGAGGCCAGCCCCCAGGGACGTGCCCGCGTCGCCCGCGGCCGACTGGATGTAGACGTCCTGGAAGTCGGTGTTCGTGAAGATGCGGCCGTTC
>CAZXSG010000016.1:0-14818 GCA_964643185.1 uncultured Holophagales bacterium | reverse complement strand
GCTCCTTCCCGAGAGGCTCCTCCGTCTCCGCAAGGAACCGATCCTCCTCGACCTGGTGGGCAGCCTCAGGGACGGGCTCTTCGCCACGATCGAGGAGCGCAAGGCCCGTGAAGGGCTCCTCGACTTCGACGATCTCCTGCTCCACGCGCGGCGGCTCCTTCGAGGGTCGCCCCACGTGCGCGAGCACTTCCGGCGGAGGTTCAGGACGCTCGTCGTGGACGAGTTCCAGGACACCGATCCGGTCCAGGTGGAGATCGTCCTCCGCCTCGCCGCCGGCGAGCCCCAGGAGGCGGACTTCACCCGGCTCGTCCCCCGCCCCGGTGCGCTCTTCCTCGTGGGCGACCCGAAGCAGTCGATCTACCGGTTCCGCAGGGCCGACGTGGAAACCTACACGCGCGTCGCCGGGCTCTTTCCCGAGGAGAACCGGCTCTCCCTCGTGGCGAGCTTTCGCGCGACACCCGCGGTGATCGACACGGTGAACGCACTCTTCGCGCGCGTCCTCACCGGCACGGCGGCGTGGGAAGCCCCATTCGCACCGCTCGCCGTGGGCCGATCTCACGAGGACGCGGGGCCCAGGCCGATCTTCCTCCTGCCACAGAACCCGGGAACGCCCCGCAAGGACGACGACGAGGACGACGAGACGCCCGCCCGCGAGGCGGAGGCGAACGCGATCGTGAACCTCCTCCAGACACGGAAGGGAACTCTCTTCACACGGTTCTCGGAGGTCGCGATCCTCGTGCTCCGGAACTCCCGGGCTGTCGAGATGGAGGAGGCCCTGCTCGCCGCCGGGATCCCGGCGCGGATCGAGGGCGGGAAGTCGTACTGGCAGCGCGAGGAGACGCACGCGGTGCTCGCGGCGCTCGACGCGATCGACGACGCGGGCAACTCCGTGGCGCTCGCGACGGCTCTCAAGTCGTTCCTCTTCGCGCACACCGACGTCGAGCTCCTCGAGGCCCGCGAGGCCGGCTACCGGTTCGGCAGAGATGACGGTGCTCCTGCACCGTCATCCCCGCTCGCGGCTTCGGTCGACCTCCTCGCCCGGCTCGCGCGGGAACGCCACCGCCGGCCGCTCGTCGCGACGCTCCTCGACCTCCTGGATTCCTGCGACGCGTTTCTCTCGCTCCGGAACGGTGCCGTGGTGAACGGGATCCAGGCGGCGGCGAACGTCGAGCGGCTGCTGCTCCTCGCCCGCGACATGGACGCCCTGGGGCTCTCCTTCGGCGCGGCCCGGCGGCGCCTCGCCGAGCGCGTCGCGCTCGCGGGCCCCGAGCCGCGGGCCGCCGTCGAGAACGAGGACGCCGTGCGCGTCCTCACGATCCACAAGGCCAAGGGCCTGGAGTTCGAGGTCGCCGTCGTCGCCGATCTCGCGCTCGCGCCCGCGGTGAAGTCCGTGCCCGGCGTGGCCTTCGTGGCCGACCGTCCGGGTGGGGCCTGGGGCTCGGCGCTCACGATGGGAGGGCTCCGGGTGATGACGCCCGGCTACGCGCGGCTCAAGGAGGCCCACGAGGAACGCGAACGGGCCGAGGCGCGCCGGCTGCTCTACGTGGCGATGACCCGAGCGCGCCGCGGCCTCGTGGTGTCGTTCTTTCGGAGGCTCGTCCTCAGGAAGAACGGCGAGCTGAGCGACCCGCTTCCGAGGAGCGTGCTGGGCGGACTCGAGTGGGCGCTCGCCGAGGGCAGTGGCGGACTCGTCGAGACGGTCACGGGCGACACCTCGCGTCCCCAGCGGCACGTGATCGAGAGCGCGGAGGACGCGGGACCGGCCGCCCCCCGCTTCGACGTCGACGCCGAGCTCGAAGCCGTGGCCCGCCGCGCCGCGCTCCTCGAGACGCTCCGCGAGCGGCGCCTCCTCCGAGCTGGCGAGAAGGCCGACAGGCCCCGCTCCGAGGGGCTACCCGAGGACCAGGCCGCGCCGGATCGCACCCGGCCCGCCACGCGCGCTCTCGAAGTGGGTATCGCCGTCCACGGAGCCATGGAGCGTCTGCTCCTGAAAGGGGCGCCCCGTACGGCCGTCATCGCCGACACGCTCCGCGCGGCCGCGCCGGAGCTCTCCGCCGAAGGCCTGGCGGAGGCCCGCCCGCTCGTCGAGCGCCTCCTCGCGGATCCCGTGGTACCCCGCGCGATCGCCGCGAAGAGGCGCTTCACCGAGCTGCCGATCCTCTTCCGCGAAGGGGACGCGCTCGTCGAGGGCAAGATCGACCTCCTCTTCGAGGAGGAAGACGGCTGGGTGCTCGTGGACTGGAAGACCGACCGCGTGGACACGGCCGCCGAGCGCGCGGCGCGGGAAGCGGCCTACGCCCCGCAGATGCGCGCTTACGCGCGGGGCCTCGAGGCGCTCCTGCCCGGAGCGCGGGTCAAAGAATCGCTTCTCGTCTTCGCTCGTTCGAGGGCGTGAGAAAAAATCAGCGCCGCCCCGAGGGGCGGCGCATTCGAGAACCGTAGGAATCGAAGAACCTAAGGCGTGTACTCGACGGCCTCGATGAAGCGGCCGGCGTTCGTGCCGTTGTCGACCGCCACCGCGTAGCACGACGCGGCGCCCGTGGGCTCGAAGCGGACGTAGCCGGCCGCCACGGACGCGGTGATCGCGGCCTGGCCCCACGCGTTGGCCGCGAGGGCGAGCGTGACGACCGAGGACGGCGCGCCCGAGGCATCGAACACCCGAGCGGTGATCGTGTTCGCCTCACCCGACTGGTCGAAGCAGCCCACGTTCGAGCGGGTCGTGGCGTTCACACCGATGCCCGCCGCGAAAGACCGCGAGGCCGTCGCCGCGAATTCCTGGGCCGGAACCATCGTGCCGAAGCGGCCGCCCGTCGCGGTGTAGACCTCGGTGCTCACGATGAAGCGGTTGTTGTGCGAGCCGCCGGCCGACTCGGGGGCCGTGAGCTTCACGGCACCGGCTCCGGTGACGCCGAACACGGTGTCGACGAAGTTCGGGTAGGTCTTCAGCTCACCGGCCGCGAGATCGATGGTGCGGGTGGTGACCGTTCCGGCAGCGTCGTAGAACCTGGCGGTCACGGTGAAGCGCGACGCCGTGGGGTTCATGAGCGCGACCCACGACTGGAACGTCGCACCCTGCAGGCCGGGGTTGTTGACCATCACGGGAATGATCTGCGAATCGGAGGCGAAGCCACCGCCGAGCGCGTCGCGTGTGATGTCCTGAGCGGCGGCGGGAACGGTGACGGCGGTGACGGCGAGCGCGAGGCTGGCGGCGAGAACGAGTTTCTTCATGATTTCAGCTCCTCTGTGCGTTCGGCGACCGTCAGTCGCGGCAGGGCGGAACCGCGCCCGGGTCGGGGATGTTGGGCTGCGTCGGGTTGTTCACGCCGCCGTGGCCCTGGAGGAGGCCCTGGTGAGCGGGCGAGAGGAACGGGAAGCGGCTCAGGAAGTCCTTGTCGTTCACCTCTGTGCCCTTCGCGAGGCCCGCGGCGGGATCCCCCGCGGCGATGAGGCTGATGAGCACCGTGTTCACGTTCACCTGATGGCGGTTCGCGGAGCTGCCGCCTCCGAGACGGCGGCCGTTGGGGAAGCCGGAGTCGATCGAGGCATCCAGCGTGATGACGTCGCCGGTGGAGCCGTCGGCCACCGGAATCGGCCGGCCCAGGTTGATCGCGTTGACGATGTCGAGGCGGGGTCCCTTGAGCGTCGCGATGGTGGCGGCGTTCAGACCCAGAGCCTTGTAGACACCGGGCGCCTCGAGGTCGCGGACGAGCACCGGGTAGAGCACGTCGGCGCCGAAGCGGGAGATGTCCTTCATGGGGTTCGTGTGGAGGTAGAGGCTGTGGCGCTGCGTGCCCACGAGGCCCGCGTTGAAGAGCGGAAGGCCGTTGCGGCCCACCTGCACGTAGTTGCCCGAGCCGCGGACGCCGGTGATGAGGTTGCTCGGATCGACCGTCTGCGTGGCCTGGCGGCTGATGCTCGTCCAGATGCGCAGGAGCGCGTCGGTGGACGTGGCGTCCAGCGTGCCGTTGTGCGGGATGCCGCCGGGGAAGAGCTCCGAGGTCGGGATCTCGAGCGCGATCGAGAACACGTTGAAGCCCGTGAAGACGTCTTCGGCGGGGTTGCTGCGCGCGCCCGCGAGGCCGCCGAGATCGGTCTTCGAGAGGTTCACGAGATCGAAGATGCCCTTCTCGTCGAGCTGGTAGGGATCGTCGAACTGGCCGGCGATGATGCGGCCGCTGTTCGAGAGGGTGTGGATGTAGGTGTCGACGAAGGCCTGGTCATAGAGGCCGCGGTCACGGCTCGTGGAGCTGCCCGAGTCGTAGCCCTGGAACGCGCCGAGACCGTAGACGAGGCGGTCGGTCTGCGGACCGTGGTTGTTCGGAAGAACGGGAAGGTCCTGCCCGAGGATCACGGGGCTCGTCGCGCCGGGAGCCGTGACGCGCGTGATCGTCATCGTCTCGGTGCCGCCCGTGAGCTGCCAGAGGAGCTCGTTGCCGCCGCCGAGGCCGTCGGCCGCGCTCGGAGCGCCTTCGGGCGTGAGCGCGACCTTGAACTCCACGCGGTACACGGCCACGTCCTCGAGGCTCGTGCCCTTGCCGATGTGGAACTCGTAGCGGTAGCCGTTGCACGCGCGGAAGCCCTGGTTGCCCTGCCCCGGCTCGTGGAGCGGGTTGAAGTTCATGATGAGGTAGAGCTTGTCGTGCGCGCCGTTCGACACCCAGGCATAGGTGTCGGTGTTGTCGGCGCAGGGCTCGTTCAGAACGGGCAGCGCCTCGCGGTGGCTGGAGGCCGCGGCGGGCAGGGCGGAGAGCAGGCAGAAGCCCGCGGCCGCGAGGGTGCGGAGCCCGGAACGGGCGGAGGCGTGGAACGTCGACAGATGAACCATGGGCACACTCCTTTTGGTGCTTTTCGGTAACTCGAATCCAGACGGTTTGTATCGATCGGTGTCTGGCAGGTGCGGAACGACTTGCTGTTCCCCGTCTACGGAGGCACCCCTCGCGCCGGATCAACGCGGCCGCTCCGAGCAAGGCTTTCCCGCGGAAACGTGAGCCGCGTCATCTGGTGGCGGGGGGCGTGATCGGGCGCGGCCCGGGGACCCGTATGGCTCCCGACACCAGATTCCGAAAAGGAGTTCTCAGATGAACGTCTTCCGTGCGCCTCTCGTCGCCGCAGCCGTGACTGCAGCGGCGTTCCTCTTTTCACAGGACCTCGCGGCCGCTCAGCTCGCGGGCCTCACCACCGACAACAAGCTCGTCACCTTCGACGCGGCAAACCCTGCGGTCCTCCTCTCCACCATGACCATCACGGGTCTGCAGTCGGGAGAGAACGTCCTGGGCATCGATTCGCGGCCGGCGAACGGAACGCTCCTCGCGTTCACGTCGGCGAGCCGCCTCTACGTGATCAACCCGGCAACGGGCGCAGCGACTCAGGTGGGCACCGCGGCGTTCGCGCCGCCGTTCACGGGCGCGGAGGCCGCGTTCGACTTCAACCCCGCCGTGGACCGCATCCGGCTGGTTTCCGACGGCGGCCAGAACCTGCGCCTCCACCCCGACACCGGCGCCGTCGCGGGCACCGACACGACGGTTGCCTACGCCATGGGCGACGTCAACGCCGGAAGGACGCCGGCGATCACGGGCGCCGCGTACGCCAACCCGTACGCCGGCACCTCGCAGACGACGATGTACGCGATCGACGCGGCGCAGGACGTCCTCGTCACGCAGGGCGGGCCTCTCCAGAACCCCTCGCCCAACACCGGCATGCTGTTCACGACGGGCGCGCTCGGGTTCGACACGTCGTCGCTCGTGGGCTTCGACATCTCCCCCGCGAATGTCGCGGTGGCATCCCTCACGGCCGCGGGCGCCACGCAGAGCGCTCTCTACTCGATCAACCTGGGCTCGGGCCGCGCGACGAAGACCGGGGATATCGGTGGATCGACCCCGCTGCGCGACATCGCGTTCCTGCTGCCCGCCGGCGGCACCAACGTGTACATCCTGCCTTCGAGCGCGAAGAGCGCGGGCCTCGGAGGATCGGTCTACACCACGGACCTCGCCATCACGAACACGAACGCGACCGACGTGACGTTCTCGCTGCGCTTCCTGGGCAACAACCGCGACGGCCGCACGGGCGCCGAGAGGTACTTCACGCTCGGGGCGAACAAGTCGGCCCTCTACACCGACGTTCTGGGCTCGGTGTTCGGTGAGACCTCGACGTTCGGCGCGCTGCGTGTCCTGGCCGAGACCTCGGGCCTCGTGGTCTCGGGCCAGACCTCGACTCCGGGCGCCGGAGGCACCTTTGGCCAGAGCGTTCCCGCGGCCCGCTCGGTCGACCTGGTGCGCGCGGGCACGCCGCAGGTGATCCACGCGATCCGGCAGGACGCGGCGTTCCGCACGAACCTCGTCCTCGCGAATGCCACCGAGGCGGCCCTCGACGTGGACGTCGCGCTCGTGGGTGAAGACGGCGCGCAGCTCGCCACCAAGCGCTATTCGCTCGCTCCGCTCGGCATGACGCAGGTCTCCGGCGTGGTGCGCGACCTGGGCGTCGCGACGGACCTCGTCGCCGCCCGCCTCGTGCTGTCGACGCCCACGGCCAGTGGCTCGTTCGCGGCCTACGCGGCGGTGATCGACGCCGGCACGAACGACCCGCGAACGCTCCTTCCCCGCTGATCCATTCCCCTGGATCCGAATGCCTGGCGCGATTCCCTTCGCTCGCGCCAGGCATTCATCTTTCATCGGGGCGAGCCGGTGTCGTAATGTTCCGGGGTGCAGGTGACCGACGCGCTCCCGATCACGCTCGGCCTCGGATTCGTGCTCGGCATGCGGCACTCCCTCGACGCCGACCACCTCGTCGCCGTCGCCGCCATCGCCGGCCGGGAGCGCTCCATTCGGCGCTCTTATCGCGTGGGCCTCTTCTGGGGGCTCGGGCACAGTGTCGCGCTCCTCGTGGCCTCGGGGTTCGTGCTCGCGCTCCGCTCGGCGATCCCGGAGGGCTTCTCGTCGACGCTCGAGGCTCTCGTTGGAGTCATGCTCGTGGCGCTCGGAACCGACCTCCTCGTGAGGATCTTCCGGGGGCGCGTCCGCAAGCATGTCCACGAGAGCGACCCGGGATCCCTTCGGGATTCCAGACACCACGAGCACGAGCACTTCGTTCCCCAGTCCTGGGGCCGGCCGTTCCTCGTCGGGCTCGTTCACGGCCTGGCCGGCAGCGGCGCCCTCACTCTCCTCGTCCTGACCACGATCGCGTCCCCCTGGGTCGGCCTCTTCTACGTGCTCCTCTTCGGCCTCGGGACGCTGGCCGGCATGGCGGCCATGAGCACGCTCCTGGCGCTGCCGTTCGCTCTGGCGGCCGAACGCGCTCCCGCGCTGGCCTCGGCCGTGCAGTTCGTCGCCGCGATCGGCTCGATCGGCTACGGCGCGCTGTACGCCCTCCAGGCGATGGGCTCCTAGGAAAAGTGATCCACGGGGCGGCGGGCTCCGTAGACCTCCCGATGGCGTCTCTCGCGGCCTGCCCGAGTTCCCTCCTGTTCGGCCTCCCCGACGGGGAGTCGAATCCGTCGGTCGTGCATAATTCCGTACCAGGAGCCAAACGCTTGCCCAGGGTGCGCACCGAGCGAACGTCCCCTCGGGACGAGACGCTGATTCCGCTGTTCGGAAGGCTGGTTTCCGGCGATCAGTCGGCACTGTCCGAGCTGTACGACAAGACCAGCCGCTTCGTGTACGGTCTGGCCGTCCGGGTCCTGCAGGATCCCGCAGACGCGGAAGAAGTCACGCTCGACGTCTTCACCCAGGCGTGGCGACAGGCCTCGCGGTACGACTCGAGCCGTGGCGAGCCCCTCACCTGGCTGCTGACGCTCGCGCATTCCCGCGCGATCGACAGGCTGAGGTCGCGCGGCAGCACGACCCGTCGCGAGCAGGGGCTCGACGAGACGTTCGACCTGAAGTCGGAATCTCCCGACCCTGAATCCCTTTCGGCCTCCGCCCAGAGAGCCCGCCTCGTGAAGAGCGCTCTGGCCCAGCTGTCCCTCGAGCAGCGCGAGGTGATCGAGCTCGCTTACTTCGAAGGTCTCTCCCACGCCGAGATCGCGGAACGCACCGGCCAGCCGCTCGGCACGGCCAAGTCGCGCATCCGCCTCGCCATGGGCAAGCTGCGGGAGGCGCTCGCGCCCCTCGCGGCGGAAGGTGTCGCATGAAGCCCCCCTCAGGAACCCCCTCTCCCAGGAAGCCCGCGAAAGCCCCGTCCCGCACCGAGATCCAGGCCGAGCTGGCCGCCGTAGACGCTCTCGAGCAGATGCGCCCCGTGTCGGAAGAGGAAGGGGTCCGCTTCTCCAAGGTCTATCTCCAGGAGCGCCGCTTGAACGATGCCGTCCTTCCCTACGTCGGTCTGGGTGCTCCGGGGGTCGTTCCCCCGGCCGCCCTGAAGAGCCGGCTGATGGAGCGGATCGCGAAGGAGCCCCAGGACCCGTTCGCCGCGGCCTCGCTGCCGGGCTTCTGCCGCGTGAAAGAGGGCGTGTCTCTGGTCTCGACGCGCGAGGCCGACTGGACTCAGGCCCCGCTCCCGGGCGTGGAGTTCAAGGTCGTCCACCAGAACAAGGAGACCGGCTACACGACGCGTCTCCTGCGGCTTTCCGCGGGAGCCGGGTATCCGCCCCACAAGCACGCCGGCACCGAGGAGATCTTCGTCCTTTCCGGAACCGTCCTGATCAATGGCCGGACGCTCGGCGCCGGCGACTACTGTCGCTCGGAGCCCGGAACGTTCGAGGAAGGCACCTACACGCCGACGGGCGCGACCGCGCTCGTGATCTCCTGCGACCAGGACGAGGTCGACACCACGGGAATCTCTGTTTGATCAGCCCTCCGGGCCGGGAAACGCCTCCGGCGCGCTGAATTTTGTCGGGGCGATCTTCGGTCCTCCCCGGTGGGGGTTCGGGGGATCGAGAAACCCCGAGAACACTACAGATGGAACCGGAATACGGAGCCGGGCGCCTCGGCGTCCTCGTGCTCCTCGTGCCAGATCTTTCCGCCGTGCGCCTCGACGGCCAGGCGGCAGAAGGCGAGGCCGAGCCCGGAACCGCGGCCCGTGGCCGTTCCTGCCGAAAATTTCTGAAAGAGGCGCGGACGGAGATCCTGCGGAACGCCGCTCCCGGTGTCTTTCACCGACACGAGCACACCCCCGTCCCGCTGCTCGAGGACCACGGTCACCCTGCCCCCCGAAGGCGTGAACTTCAGCGCGTTGCCCACGAGGTTCTGGAGCACGCGCCGCAGGAGATCGGCGTCGGCCTCGACCTCCCAGGACGGCACCCCCGTCTCCGCGACGAGCTGCACCCCCCGGCGGACCGCGCTCGCGGCTTCGAGCGCGAGGACCTCGTGCACCACGGCCAGCGCGTCGACCGGCTGGCGGTTCACCGGCAACGCTCCCGATTCCAGGCGGCTGACGTCCAGGATTCCGGTCACGAGCCCCCGGAGCTTCTCGGTGGCGCGCACCGCGGCGTCCACCGCGGCGGAGGCCCGCTGCGGCAGGCCGATCTCGGGGGATTCCTGCAGGAGCGCGAGGATTCCGTGGATGGAGGTGAGCGGGCCGCGCAGGTCGTGGACCATCATGTGCGTGATGTCGTCGCGAAGGCGCGCGAGCTGGCGCTCCTCGGACACGTCGCTCAGCGAAACGACGCGCCCCACCACGCGGTCGCCCGCGCTCACCGCGAAGGACCGCCACTGCACGCTCGCGCGCGGCAGATCGAGGTCGCCGCCGCCGTCTTCGTCCTCGGCATCCAGAGCCCCGAGCGCCACGGCGAGGTCCCGGGGCATGGCGGCAGCGAGATCCGTGTAGGCGCGGCCCATCCAGGTTTCCGGTGAGCCGGGCACCGCGGAGAGATGCAGGAACGGCGGGTTCACCACCTGCACGGCGCCGCGCAGCGAGACGAGGAGGATCCCGATCCGGCTGGACTGGATGAGCGCGTTGAGGATCTCGCTCTCGGCGGCCAGCGAGGCGCGCAGCCGCTCGGCCTCGCCGAGCGTGCGCTGCAGGCTCTCGCCGGCGCTCCTCCGGGCCGTGACGTCTTCGAGGACGCCCGCCATGCGGGTCACGCGCCCGCTCTCGTCGAGGATCGGAAAGCTCCGCGAGCGAACCCAGCGGTGCCCACCCGAGGGCAGCAGCACCCGGTACTCGAGCTCGGCCTGCTCCTTCTCGACCCCCGCCTTCACGCGCTCGCGATCCTCGGGGTGCACCGTATCGAGGAAGTGGACCTTTCCGCTCGCGAGGTCGCTGCGCGGCCGCCCCCAGAGCTTTTCGAAGGCCGGGCTGAGGTAGTGGGCCTCGTAAGACGCGGGCTTCCGCAGGATCAGCAGGATGTCGACGTTCTCCGCGACCTGCCGGAACAGGCTCTCGCGGCGCACGAGGGCCTGTTCCGCCTTGCGGCGCTCGAGGCGCTCGCGGCGGAGCGCGAGCAGGGAACGCGTGCGCAGGAGGAGCTCGGTGGCGTCCACGGGCTTGCGCAGGAAATCGTCGGCGGCCGAGGCGATGAGCCGCTCCAGCGTCCGGGGATCGTCGTGAGACGTCACCAGCACGATGGGCACGTCGGGCCCGCCCGGAAGGGCCCGCAGCCTCTCGCACACCGCGAGCCCGTCCAGGCCCGGCATCTCGACGTCGAGCAGCACGAGATCGATCGGACCGCTCGCGAACATCTCGAGCGCACCCATCCCGTCCTCGGCGCGAAGAACGTCGTAGCCGGCGCCGCGCAGCAGCTCGGCCAGAACGGATCTCACGATCGGGTTGTCATCGACGACGAGAACGTGCTCGGAGGTCATGCCTGGGACCTCCTGCATTCTGACGGAAAACCAGGTCCGCTTGCTCGAAACCCGCGGGGCGGCTAACGTTCCGCGGCTGATGGCCGATCTCTTCCAGTCCGCGGGCGACGCCGCGCGCCGCGAGGACGCGCTCCTCGACCGCGACCTCGCGCCGCTCCTTCCGGCTCTGCCGCGGCTCGAGCCCGCGCCCGACGTGACGGCCGACCTCGTACTCGCGAACGAGACGTTCGACCCGGCGAAGCTCCCGGCCGCGACGCGGAGCGCCGGGCTCAAGAAGCTCATGCTCCGGCTCATCCAGGTTTATACGCACGGACAGATCGTCTGGAACGCCGCGGTGGTGCGCGTCCTCAACGGGTGGGACGGCCGCCTGCGGGCGCTCCTCGTGGAAATGGACGAGCACGCGCGGCGCGCCGACGCGCGGATGGCCACGTACCTGGCCCTCCTCGACGAGCGGCGCGAGGTCGCGGCCGCCCGGTTCTCGGGCGATCTCGAATCGGTCGCGTCGCGGACCTCGCTCGTGGAGGCCGAGATCTCGGCGCTCGAGATGCGGCTCCTCGCTCAGGAGAAGAAGCTCGCCGAGCTGGAAGCCCAGGTCGCCAAGGGCGCGGCGGCAGCGGTGAGCGCGGCCCCGGCCCGGAACGTCTCGACGGCCGCGAACGCTGCTGAAAAGCCGGCCGCGCCAACGTCCGTCGCGCCGGTTTCCGCGCCGCAGCACCTCTCGATCACGGCCACGATCCGCTCGCTCTCCTCACGCCGCTGAAGATCGCCCTCGTCACCGTGCGGCATCCGAGCGCCACGGGCGGCGCGGAGGCTCTGTACGAGGGCCTCGCGCGGGCCCTCCGCTTCGGCGGGCACGACGTGTCCACCCTGCCCCTCGCCGTCGACGAGTCGACGTTCGCGGGGATCCAGGCCGGCTACCAGGCGGCCGAGAGCCTCGACGTCTCGGCCTACGACGTCGTCATCTCCACGAAGGCCCCCACGTTCGCGGTCCGCCATCCGCGGCACGTTTCCTATCTCGTGCACACGATCCGGGTCTTCTACGACATGTTCGACGGCTGGACCGACGGCTCGGCCGGAAGCCGCGCCCAGCGCGACGCGATTCGCGAGCGGGACGCCGCGGCCTTCGCGGCCATTCCGGAGCATCGCCGGTTCACGATCGGCCAAGAGGTTTCGAAACGCCTCTTCGACACGTTGGGTTTCCGGTCGAAGGCCCTGCATCCGGCCCTGCCCGACGCCCATCTGTTTCACGAGGGCCCGTTCGAGCACTTCCTCCACGTGGGCCGGCTCCACCCGTGGAAGAGAACGCGGCTCGCGCTCGAAGGCTTCAAGCTCTCGGCCTCGAAGGTGCCGTTCGTGGTGGCGGGCACGGGCGAGGAAGAGGCCGCGCTGCGGGCCCTGTGCGCGGACGACCCGCGCATCCGCTTCGCCGGCGCGGTCAGCCGCGACGAGCTCGTCGACCTCTACGCGCGGGCCCTCGCCGTTCCGTTCGCGCCCACCCGCGAGGACTTCGGCTACGTCGCGGTGGAGGCGATGCTCCCGGGAAAGCCCGTGATCACCGCCCCCGACGCCGGCGAACCCGCGCGCCTCGTGACGCCCCAGAAAGCCGGACCCGTGCTGCCCCCTTCGCCCCAGGCGTTCGCGGCCGCGTACGACCTCTTCGCCGGAGACCGGGACCTCGCCCGTCGCTACGGCCAGGAGGGCCTCGCCGCCGCGCGCCGCATCGCCTGGCCCGGCGTCGTCGCCGAGCTCCTGCGAGCCGCGAAGGCCGAGGCCCCGGCCCGATCGAAGCCCCGCGTCCTCGTGGTGGACAACCAGCCCATCGACCCGCCCGTGGGCGGCGGACGGCTCCGCCTCTGGGGCGTCTTCGCGCACCTTCCGGAAGACCTCGACCCGGTTTACGTCGGCACGTACGACTGGCGCGGGCCCGCGTACCGCGGCGTGCTGCACGAAGGCCGGCTCCTCGAGATCACCGTGCCTCAGAGCGAGGAGCACTTCCGCGCGCACGAGGCCCTCGCGGAGACGGAGCCCGCGCTCTCGATCGATGTGACGTTCCCGCTCCTCGGCGCGCTCTCGCCGGCGCTCCGCGACCGCATCCGGGTCGAGGCCGAGCAGGCCGACGCGATCGTCGTCAGCCACCCCTGGGTCTACCCGCTCGTATCGGGCCTTCCCGCGGCGCGCCACCGTCCGCTCGTCTACGACGCGCACAACGTGGAAGGGCGCCTCCGCCGCACGCTCCTCCCGGCCCACGGCCTCGGGCTCCGCACGGCTGAGCAGGTCGAGGCGCTGGAGCGCGAGCTCTGCACCCGCGCCGATCTCATCCTCGCCTGCTCGCCCGAAGACGCCACGCTCTTCGAGGCCGACTACGGCGTGCCGCGCTCGAAGATCCAGATCGTTCCGAACGGCGTCGACGCGAAGGCCATCCGTCCACCCTCCGCGGAGGAGCGGCAGGCGGCCAGGTCCACGTTCGGGCTCTCCCCTTCCACCTCCGTCGCCGTCTTCGTGGGCAGCCGCTACGGCCCCAACGTCGACGCGGCCCGCTTCGTCTGCCGCGAGCTCGCGCCGCGGCTCCCGAGCGTCGCGTTTCTCCTCGTGGGCGGCTGCTCGCTGGACGTTCCGCCCGGAGAGATCGGACCCAACGTGAAGGCCCTCGGCCCCGTGGACGACGCGACGCGCAACGCCGCGTACCGGGCGGCCGACGTCGCGCTCAACCCCATGACCCGGGGCTCGGGCACGAACATCAAGATGCTCGACTACTTCGCCGCGGGCCTGCCGACCGTGTCGACGGAAGTCGGCGCCCGGGGACTGGGCGTGGGCGCGGGCACCGCCTACCACACCGAGCCGCTCGACCGCTTCGCCGAGGTCGTCATGCGGCTCCTCGAGGACGGCGCCGCCGCGGCCGCCGAGCGCACGCGCATGAGCGGCGCGGCCCGGGCGCTCGCGGTGGGTGTCTTCGACTGGAAGCTCATCGGCGAAAGCGCGGGCTCGCACCTCGCGAAGCTGTTTCCGGGCCGCGCCGGTCTCGGCACGGGTCCGCGCCGTCCGCGCCTCGCTCTGCTCTCGTCGTGGGCCACGGCCTGCGGGATCGCCGACTACACGTCGTTCCTCGCGCACGCGCTCCCCCGCGGCGTGGACTGGAAGATCTACGCCGAGGCCCGCGGCAGCGGCGCGCCCGACGGCCCGCGCGTCTCGAACAACTGGGAGATCGGGCTGTGGGATCTCGCGCGGCTCGAGAACAGCCTCTCGATGGACGCGGCGGACCTCCTCCTCGCGCAGCACAACCCTGCCTTCTACGACGAGGCCGCCATGGTGCGGCTCCTGGACCTCGGACGCGCCCGCGGCGTGCCGGTGGCCTTCACGCTCCACGCGGCCCGCGGCCTGTCGCTCTCGCCCGAGCTCGCGAAGAAGCTCGACGAGGGCGCCGCGCGCATCGTCGTGCACCGCGAGGCTGACGCGCGCTGGCTCGCCGAACGCGGCGTGAAGCGGCCCGTGCGGGTCTTTCCGCAGGGCATCCCGCGGCTCCCCGAGCGGTCCATCGCCAGCGTGCGCGCGAAGCTCGGGCTCTCTCCCACCGCGCTCCTCACGGGCCACTTCGGCTACCTGCGTCCGCACAAGGGCGCGCTGGAGCTCCTCGAGGCGTTCGAGTTCCTGGCCCCGCGCGTCCCCGAAGCCGAGCTGCTGCTCCTTTCGGCCGAGTACCCGAGCGAGGACTCGCGCGCCCATCGCGCTCTCTGCGAAGGGCGCATCGCGGCATCGCCGTACAAGGCCCGCATCCACGCCTCGTTCGACCACCAGCCTCTCGAGGGCGCGGGCTACCTGCTCCAGGCCTGCGACCTCATCGCGTTTCCCTACGGCCCGTCGAAGGAATCCTCGAGCGCGGCGGTGCGCCTCGCGCTCGCGGCGCGGCGCCCGATTCTCGTGAGCGCCTCGGAGATCTTCCAGGAGCTCGAGGGCGTCGCGGCCGTGGCGCCGTCCATCGAGCCCGAAAGCCTCCCCCCCCGCCACGAGCGGCCCCCCCGCGCCCCCCCGGCCCGCCAGGCGATCCGCCCCCCGGGGCCGCCGTTCCCCGGCGGGCCGGGAAGGGG
>CAZXSG010000015.1:0-15040 GCA_964643185.1 uncultured Holophagales bacterium | reverse complement strand
CGTGGAGACGCTCGGGTCCACCACGGTCATCTGTACCGACAAGACCGGTACGCTCACCGAGAACCTCCAGCGCGTCACGCGCGTCTTCCTTCCCGACCGGGAGATCGAGGTCGAGGGCGCCGGTCACGAGATCGACGGCAACCTGCTCGAGGGCGGCAGTCAGGTCGACCCCGACGCGGCCCTCCAGCGCCTTCTCGAGATCGGCACGCTCTGTAACGACGCGCGCCTCGAATCCCACGGCGGCTGGCACGTCCACGGCTCCCTCACCGAAGGCGCCCTGCTCGTTCTCGCGCGGAAGGGCGGCGTCGTGGCCGAGGTGCTCGCGAGCCGCTTCCAGAGGGTGCGAGAGAAGGCCTTCACGTCCGACAGAAAGCTCATGTCCGTGGTCGTGAAAGACGCCGCGGGCACGCTCCTCTCCCTCGTGAAGGGGTCTCCCGAGGCCCTCGCGGCGCTCACGTCGCACGTCCAGCACGGCGACAACATCGTTCCCCTTTCCGAGGAGGAACGGGCCCGGCTGCTCGAGCAGTCGGCCCGGGCGGGCGCCACGGGAACGCGGGTTCTCGCACTCGCCTTCAAGACGCTCGCACCCGGCGATCCCGCCGAGAACGACGAGGCCGGGCTCACGTGGGTGGGCCTCGCCGGTCTGACGGATCCCCTGCGAAAGGGCGTGAGGGAGGCCATCGAGATTCTCCACGGCGCGGGCGTGCGCACCGTGATGGTCACGGGCGACCAGAAGGCCACGGCCCTTTCCATCGCGCGGGAGCTCTCGATCGCGAAGGACGGCGACCTCGCGCTCGACTCCACAGACCTTGCAGCCCTCGTCGACGCGAAGCGCTGGGACGAGGTGCGCGCGACGAACGTTTACGCGCGGGTTTCTCCCGAGGACAAGCTGTCCATCGTGAAGGCGCTGCGCGCCGCGGGCGAGGTCGTCGCGATGACGGGCGACGGCGTGAACGACGCGCCGGCGCTCAAGGCGGCCGACATCGGCATCGCGATCGGCAAGGGCGCGGCGGACGTCGCGCGGGAGGCCTCGGACCTCATCGTCACCACGGGCGACTACGCCGCCCTGCCCGCGGCCGTGGCCGAGGGGCGCCACATCTACGGAAACATCCGGCGCGCCGTCCACTTCCTGCTGCTGTGCAGCCTCTCGACCATCGGGGTGATGCTCGTGTCCGTGGTGGGCAACCTGCCGCTGCCCATGAGCCCCCTGCAGATTCTCTGGCTCAACCTCGTGGTCCATATCTTCCCAGCGATCGCGCTCGTCCTCGTGCCGGGTGAGCGCGACGTGCTCCTCCGGCCGCCCCGGGACCCGAAGGAGCCGCTCCTCACCCGGCGGGCGCTCACCACCATCGCGCTCCGGAGCGCGTTCGCCACCGCCGCCGTCCTCTGGGTGTTCCTCGTGAGCGGCGGGCGCGACGGCGGTCCGCGCGGCCAGACCCTCGTGATGGCGACCCTCGCGATCACCATCCTCGCTCAGGCCTTCGCGGCGCTCTCGGAGAAGTATCCCTTCTGGCGCATGGGCCGCGCGATGCGGGCCCCGTTCTGGGCCGCGCTCGCGGGAGGCCTCGCGCTCCAGACGATCGCGGTCCACTGGCCGGCCCTCGCGGAGATCCTCCTCACCGCCCCGCTCGGCGCCGCAGACTGGCTGCGCGCCCTCGGTGCGGCGGCCGTGGCCCTCGCGCTCGCGGAGGCGGGAAAGCTCCTCCGCAACGCGATATCGGGTTAAGGCCGAATCAGCCCCTCCGCCTTCTCGACCTTCGAGACCCCCGCGCCTCGCGCGCCAGCACCACGACCGCGCCGGCCATCGCGACCCCCACCAGGACGGTCGCCACCACGGCGAGACCGAGTCCGATCGCGATGCCCGGGTGCTTGCGCACCTGGAGCTTCAGATCCAGGGCCTCGACCCGCCGGCGGTCCAGCTCGGAGACGAAGTTGTCGAGCTCGTCGCGCGTGTCGTCGATCTCCGTACGCAGCCGGTCGACCTCGGGGGACTCCGTCGAGACCTCGACGTGTTCTGCCGGCGCGGCCGCTTCCGCCGGCGCGCTCTCGATTTCGAGCGTGCTCATGTCAGCTTGCTCTTCACCCATTCGAGATCCTCCTTCAGCGAGCCCAGGCTCGCGTCGAGCGGCTTCTTCACGCGCTTCCTCCAGCCGATCCTCACGAGCATCAGCGCGACGACGAGGAACGGTACGGCCAGCGCGAGCGCCACGGCCCACCCCGGCACCCACGGCGAGAGGCCGAGAACCGCCGCGACGAGGAGCATGTTGGCCCCCAGAACCGCGCAGATCGCCGCGCTGCCGAGGTGCTTGGCCAGAGCGATCTGCGAGCGCAGGTCTTCCGTGAGCTCCGCCCTCGCGAGCGCGACCTCCTTGGACGCGAGGAGCGTCACGCGCGCGGTGATCTCCGAAAGCAGCGTCTTGAGCGGCAGATCCTGCAGGCCTTCGGGCTCCAAAGCCTGAACGGTTTCCTGGTTCGTCGAGTGCATTGCCATGACGCTTCCCGTTGCAAGACCCGGACCCGGCCGAAGGAACGCGCAGCAGGCCGGGTTGGAAAGCGTTACACGGAGGGGCTCGCCCGCCATCCTCCGTTGCAACGCGTTCGCAGGCTTTTCACGCCGCTCGGGCGCTACCGGGTCAGTCGTCCGAGTCTTCCTGCCCCTTATCGTGAGAACCCGCGACAGGCATCTGGGTGGTCGCCGCGGACGCCATCGCAGGGCTCGACCCCATCTCGTGGACGAGCCGGCCGCCGTTGTGCGCCGTGTTCGCGAGGAGGACGGCGCCCGCGCCGTAGGAGAGCGTGAACACCGCCAGGAGGCCCACGGTGGCCGCCCGGGGCAGCTCCCGGCGGAAGGCCCGGGGCACGAGGAGGATCGCCGCGAGCGTCACGCTGAGCACCGTGAACACGGTGCGGGTGGTTTCCGCGAGAGATTCGTGGCGCTCGAGGACGGCGCTCAGGGCGTCGGACCTTTCGGTGACCTTGCCCGCGGCCTCACCCGTCTCGATGGCGACGAACGTGGCGACCGTGCCCAGCACGAGGAGCACGAGGGCCGTCATGAGGTACGGACGACCGCGCCGGGGCTCCCGGAGCTCGAGAGCTCCCCCCAGCACGAGGAAGAGCGGCACCACGAGGAGCAGCGCGACGGGAAAGTGGACAATGAGGGGATGCATCGCATCCCACGAGGGAATCGGCGGGAACTCGATCATGACGCCTCCCTCAGCTCACGGCGACGTACTGGTCTTTGGGCTGGAAGCAGGATCGGCACTTGGCGAAGTTGAGATCCGTGGTGGTCATGCCGCACACGAGACAGACGTACAGCTTCTTGCCGGCGCTCTTCCCCGTCTTCAGCTCGGCGAGAGCGGCCTGATAGAGCTTGGCGTGCTCGGCCTCGGCCGTCTTCGCCATGACGAGGGTTTCGATCGCGTCTTTCTGTCCCTCGGCGCGCGCCACGCCGACGAACTCGGGATACATCGTGTCGCGTTCGTAGGTCTCCCCTTTGATCGCGGCTTCGAGCGCGTCTTTCGTGCTCGCGATGGCCGGCGTCTCGATCTTCGCCGTGGGCTCTCCGCCCAGCTTGCGGATCACACGGGCGTGGTTCTCGGCGTGAATCGCCTCGGCTTTCGCGGCAGCGCGGAAGAGGCTCGCGGCGGCCCCGAAGCCCTCTTCGTCGGCCTTCTTCGCCGAGGCCAGGTACTTCGCGTGCGCATTCGACTCGCCGTTGTAGGCGGACTGGAGGTTCGCGAGAGTCTTCGGGGACGTGCCGGCGGCAACAGCGGGGGGCGCCGACAGGAGGATTCCGACGACTGTTGCGACAGTTGCGACAGTAGCGGCGCTCAGGGTCACTGTGGTTTTGAAACGATTCATGGAAGGTCTCCTTCTCGAAGACCACAGCGCAACGGAGGTGCCACGGCGACGAAGCCCCCTTCGGAACGCGTCAAAGTACTGACCGTGAACGACTTAGAGGCAGGAGGCGAAAGAGCTGGCCGGGCCTCGCGCCGTATCAATCCTCGAACTTCGGGGGCCTTTCGTTCGAAGATTCATACGTCCTCTTCGTCCCGCGACGCCGTGAGCCCGAGTCGGCGGAGCTTGTAGGAGAGGTCGCTTCGCGAAAGGCCCAGCCTTCGAGCGGCCTCCGCCTGCACCCCGCCCGCCGACTCGAGGGCCCGGGCCACCAGGCGCCGCTCCACGCCGGCGAGCGTCTCCCTCAGGTCGAGCCGCTCGTCGAGCGCCGCGACCCAGGACTCCACGTCTGTTGCAGCACCAGGTGCGTCGTCGGGCGTCAGCTCGGGCAGGTCGGCGGGTCCGATCGTCTCGTGGCGCGCGAGGATCGAGGCCCGCTCGACGAGGTTGCGCAGCTCGCGGATATTTCCGGGGAACGCGTACTGGCTGAGCTTCCGGAGCGCGGCCGGAGAGAGCGTGCGGGGAGGCATCCGGAGGTCGCGGGCCACGCGGGCGAGGAGGTGCTCGGCCAGCGCCGGTAGGTCCTGGCGGCGCTCCCGCAGCGGCGGCACGTGGATGGGAACGACGGCCAGCCGGTAGTAGAGGTCCTCCCGGAAGAGCCCCTGCTTCACGCGCTCCAGGAGATCCCGGTGCGTCGCCACCAGGATGCGGACGTCGACGTTGCGGGGCGTCGTCGCGCCCACCCGCACGACGTCGCCGTTCATGAGCACCCGGAGCAGCTTGGCCTGCAGCGGCAGCGACATCTCGCCCGCCTCGTCGAGGAACAGAGTTCCGCGGTGCGCGGCCTCGAACACCCCCTGGCGCGAACGGTCGGCGCCGGTGAAGGCGCCGCGCTCGTGGCCGAAGAGCTGGCTGTCGAGCAGAGTCTCGGTGAAGGCCGCGCAGTTCACCTCGAGGAAGGGCTGCTCCGGCCTGGAGCTGGAGGCGTGCAGAGCCCGCGCGACGAGTTCCTTGCCGGTGCCGGTTTCCCCTGTGATGAGGACGGTCGCGTGCGTGGGCGCGACCCTCGCGATCATTTCGCGGAGGGCGCGCATCGGCGCGCTCTCGCCGATGAGCCCGTGGTCGCCCGTCTGCCGGTGCAGCTCCTCGCGGAGGAGCGCGTTCTCGCGGAGCAGCGCCGTGCGCTCGGTCGCCCGCCGCACCACGGCCTCCACCTGCTCGGGCTGGAACGGTTTCGTCAGAACGTCGAAGGCGCCCAGCCGCATGGCTTCCACGGCCAGCTCCACGGTGGCGAACGCGGTGAGCATCACCACGGGCAGCGTGGGATCGGCCTCCCGGCAGGCCGCCACGACGCCCAGGCCGTCGCCGTCGTGCATCTTCTGGTCGGTGAGCACGAGGTCGAAGACGCCGGCCGCGATCTCGGCGGCGGCCTTCGTGAGACCGGGCGCCTCCACCACCTCGTGGCCGGCCGATCGCAGCAGCGCGCCGAGGATCCTGCGGATCCCGGCCTCGTCGTCAACGAGCAGCAGCCGCGACACTTTCGCCTTTCACCTCGTCCTCCGTTTCCGTTGCGGGAAGCACGAGCGCGAAGCGCACGCATCCCGGCTCGTTGACCTCGAGAACCACCTCGCCGCCGTGCGCGTGGGCGATGCGCTGCGCGATGGCGAGGCCGAGGCCGGAGCCCGTCGCCTTGGTGGTGAAGAACGGCTCGAAGATCCGCGCGCGCTGGTCGTTCGGCACGGGGCTTCCGGTGTTCGCAACCGTGATCTCCAGACCTCCGCTCCGCGGGGCCGCGCCGAGCAGCACCGTGGAGCCCGCGGGCGCCGCGTCGATGGCGTTCAGCACGAGGTTGAGGAGCACCTGGTGGATCTGGAACTCGTCGAGCGAGGCCGAGAGCCCCTCGATGACGTCCACGACCACGCGAATCCCCTTCTCGCTGGACCTGGCCTGGGTCACGTCGGCAATGTAGTTCAGCGTGGACGAGAGGTCGCACGGAGCCCTCTCGGGCGGCTTCGACCGAGCGTACGAGAGAAAGTCCGTGGTGAGCCGCTCGAGGCGCGCGGCCTCCGTTTCCAGAATCGTGTCCAGCTCCTCCCGCGGCAGCGCGCCCGCGCCCCCGCGCCGCGCCAGCGCGAGGGAGCTGACGATCATGGCGACAGGGTTCCTCACCTCGTGCGCGATCGCGCCCGCGAGCCGTCCCACGGCAGCGAGCTTCTCCTCCTCGACGAGGCGATCCCGGGTGCGCTTCAGCTCGGCGAGGCTCCGCTCCGCCGTGCGCTGCTCGGACCTCACCTGGCTCGCGAGGTAGGCGACGACGAGACCGACGACCACGTGGATGAGCGCGACCCCGGCCGCCTCGAAGTACTCGCTGGGCGGAACGCTCTCGGTGCGGCCCTTCGACCACACCTCGTAGAGCGTTGCCGTGACGGCGGCCGAGACCACGAGGACGATGCCCGGAGTCCGGTAGCGAAAGGCCGCGGCGATCACCGGGATCAGCATGAGCACGGAGTAGTGGCTGTCCTGGATGCCCGAGAGACGCGAGAGGAGGAGCGCGAAGCCGACGTTCAGCCAGATCGACACGTGCGCGTAGCCGCTGATGGTGCGCTCCGGGATCGCCTCCGCGCCCCGCTGGAGGAGGATCAGCTCCACCGTCTGCATCAGGCAGCGCGCCAGGAGCACCACGAAGAAGACGCGCGGCGGGCGCCCCAGCACGGGAGCGAAGAGCACGTGCACGAGGGCGATTCCGCCCAGGACGGCGAGGTTGAGGAGGATGAGCCCGCTCTCCTCCCGGCGGATCGCGTCGGGCGGGCGGTCGAGGAGCAGGGGGCCACGGGCGACAGGCATCCTGGCGATTCTCGGAGGCCCACGAGGCCGAATCCATGATGCAGAAGGCGGAGCGGCTTAGACTGATCGCCTCGTGCATCCCCCGCGATGGTCCTTCCCGGGAGCCTGCGCGCTCCTGCTGGCGCTCTCCGCGGTGAGCGCGGGCCCGGCTCTGGCCCTCGACCCCTCGCGGGCGCTCACGCAATATCAGAACGACCGCTGGCAGACGGAGCAGGGTCTGCCGCAGAACACCGTGCAGTCTCTCGTCCAGGCCCGCAACGGGTACCTGTGGCTCGGCACGATGGACGGGCTCGCCCGGTTCGACGGCATCCGCTTCACCGTGTTCGATCCGCGCGCGCATCCGGAGCTGGGCTCGGGCTCGATCCTGGGCCTCATGGAAGACGCGGACGGCAACCTCTGGATCGCCCGGTCGGGCGCGGCCGTGCTTTTTTCCGGCGGCCGCTTTCGCGTCGTGTTCGCGGACGAGGTGACCGCGGGCGTGGCCGTGTGGGGGTTCTGCCAGGCGAAGGACGGCACCGTGTGGGCCGCCACGAACAACGGCCTCGTCTCGTGGAAGAACGGAACGACGCGCGTCTACCGGAAGGCGGACGGTCTGCCCACGGACAAGCTGCGGTCCGTGGCCATCGACCGCGACGGCCTGCTCTGGGTCGGGACGACGGGCGGCGGTCTCTATTCCTTTTCGGAAGGTCTCTTCGTCAAGGCCGAGGGCCTTCCCAACGAGCACGTGCGCGCGGTGCTGCCGGACCCGGACGGCGGCGTCTGGGCGGCGACGGCAGGCGGCGGGCTCGCGCGGGTGACCTCGCGCGACGGGCAGGGCACGAAGACGTACACGGTGGCCGACGGCCTCCCCACGAACCAGCTCTCGGCGCTGGCCCGGGACGCGCAGGGAACGCTGTGGATCGGCACGTGGGGCTCCGGCATCTGCCGCATGAGCGAGGGGCGCTTCTCCACGCTGTCCACGGCCGGAGGGCTCTCGGCCGATCAGGTCTGGTCGCTCTATGTCGATCGGGAGAGCAGCCTCTGGGTGGGCACGTGGGTCGGCGGGCTGAACCGGCTCCGTGACAGACGCTTCGGCGCGTTCGGCGTCCCGGAGGGACTGTCGAACGACAACACCCGTTCCGTGCTGCAGACCAAGGACGGCGCGATGTGGGTGGCGACGGCGGGCGGCGGGCTGAACCGCGTCGCGGGAACGACCGTCACGACGGTGAGAAAGGCCGACGGCCTTCCGAGCGACGAGGTCTCGACGCTCTGTGAGGACCGCGACGGCTCACTGTGGATCGGGACATACACCTCGGGAGTCGCCCGGATGAAGGGCGGAACGATCACGGCGTTCGGGATGGACCAGGGTCTGCCCGGAATGGACGTGCGCGGTCTCTACCAGGATCGCGAGGGAACTCTCTGGGCCGCGACGATGGCGGGCCTCGCGCGCTTCGACGGGCGCAAATTCATCGTGGTGAAGCCCGAGGGTTTTTCGCTCGAAGGGATTGTCGCGATGCTCGAGGACCGCTCCGGCGCGCTGTGGTTCGGACTGGCCGGCGAAGGGCTCGTGAAGCTCTCCGGCGGTACGTTCCAGCGCTTCACCAAGGCGGACGGGCTGGGCGTCAACAAGATCCTGGCGCTCCACGAAGACGCCCGCGGCAGCCTCTGGGTCGGCACGGGAGGCGGTGGCCTCAGTCGCCTTCGGGACGGAAAGATCGTCACGATCCGCGTGGCCGACGGACTGTGGGACGCGAACGTGCAGACGGTTCTCGAGGACGCCACCGGCACGTTCTGGATGACCTGCAACCGGGGCTTCTTCCGCGCCTCCCGAGAGGAGCTGGACGCGTTCGCCGACGGACGCGTCGACAAGGTCACGACCGTGGGCTACGGCGCCACGGACGCCCTCCGGAGCACGACGTTCGCGGGCGGGCAGATCCCCTCGGGCACCATCGACTCCGCAGGGAGCATCTGGCTGCCGAGCTACAAGGGCCTCGTCATCGTCGACCCGAAGAACGTGCCGGCCGCGCACGGTCCGCCGGCGGTGCGCCTCGAGGAGGTCACGGCGAACGGTGTGACGTTTCCTCAGGGCTCGGAGGTGGTGCTGCCCGCGGGCTCGGGAGCCCTTTCCATCCGCTACACCACGGTGACGCTCGTGGACGCCGATCGCGTGCGTTTCCGCTTTCGGATGGACGGCCTTCCGGGCGACTGGGTCGATGCGGGCGTGAGGCGCGAAGCGTTCTACCCCGGCCTTCCGCACGGGAAGTTCCTGTTCCGGGTGGCCGCGTCGATCGACGGGAAGAACTGGCGGGAGGCGGCCGGCGCGCTGCCCGTGACCGTGAGGCCGTTCTTCTATCAGACGCGCTGGTTCCTGGTTCTCGCGATCACCGGGGCGGTGGCGCTCGCGGGGGCGGCCTTTCTCCTCCGCACGATGCAGCTCCGGAGCCGCCACGCGGAGATGGAACGCCTCGTCGCCGAGAAGACCGAGGAGCTCCGCCACGCGAACGAGCGGCTCTCGAGGCTCTCGTTCCTGGACGCACTCACCGGGCTCGCCAACCGGCGGCGTTTCGACGAGGCGCTGGAGGACGAGTGGCGGCGCGCGTTCCGGTTCGGCACGTCCGTCGCTGTCGTGATGGCAGACGTGGACCACTTCAAGAGCTACAACGACGCGCTCGGGCACCCGGAAGGCGACAGGTGCCTCGCGGCGATCGCCGGCGTCTTCCTGGGCTCGGCGCGCCGCGCAGGCGATCTCGCGGCGCGCTACGGAGGCGAGGAGTTCGTGGTGCTCCTGCCGGGTACCGATCGGGACGCCGCGCTGGCTCTGGCCGAGAGGTTCCGGCGTGACGTCGAGGCGCTGGAGAGACCGCATCCGGCTTCACCGGCTTCACCCCTCGTCACGATCAGCCTCGGCGTCGCGGCGCTGCGCCCCGCCGAGGGGATGCCCCCGGAGACGCTCGTCGCCGAGGCCGACGCCGCGCTCTACCGCGCCAAGCACGCGGGCCGGAACCGGGTCGCCTGAAGGCCCCCGTCTGTGCATGATCCCGGGAACGGAGGCTCCGATGATCTCGATCGAGGAAGCTCTCAGCCGGCTCCGCCACGGACATGACCCGAAGTTCGTCACAGCCGTGGAACGGTACGTACGTGAAGGCGGCGGCGAGCGCCTCTCCGCGATCCACGCACCCTTCGAAGACACGACCTGGAGCGACCCGTTGGTCGCGACGCTTCCGCCCGAGCTGCCGTCGGATGAGACCTCCCGCAGGGTTCTCCGCGTTCTCGTGGCGGGCGGCTCGCGGCGCGGGCTCGGCGAGTGGCTCTCTTCGGCATTGACCCGTGAGGCGCCCGGGGAGGACCGTTTCTCGCCGCTCGCACAAGCCGTTCGCGATGCCGGGGCGCTCTTCGAGCTGGTGGCCCGGCTCACCGCGGAGTTCGTCACCCCGCTCGACACCGAGGCGGGGCCCTCCTCGGCCGGACGCTGGCTCCTCGCGATGGAGCCCGGCCCGCTCGCTCAGGCGCTCCGCGAAACGGTCTACCACGAGGGCGTCGTGCGCTCCCTGGCGCTCCTCGCGCGGCGCGGAAACGAATCGCAACGGCAGCTCGCCGCGTCGGTTCTCCTGAGGCTCCCCTCGTTCCTCTCTTCCGTCGCCGCGTCCGTTCTGGCCGAACGGGGTCCGGAGCTCGCGCCCTATCTCGCGAGCGCGCTCGACACGCCCACGGACGACGTGCGAGGAGCGCTCCTCGTGGCACGATCGGTGCTGAAGCCCGCCGAAAGACCCGCCGACAGGGAACGCCTCCTTTCGTTCTCGCGAAGGATGCTGGAGAACGGCGCGACGTTCGATCTCGAGGGCGTCCGCTTCATGTTCGAGGCGCTCGGGGTGGACGTTCTCCCCGAGGCGGTCGCATACGTCGCCCGCAAAGGGGGCCGCGCCTCCGACAAGGCCCACCTCCTGGCGGCAGGTCTCGGCGCGCTCGGGCCCGAAGCCGGCTCCGCGCTCGTGGACGCCGCCGCCACGTCGGGCGAGCCCGCGGTCGTCCAGAGGGCCGTGGACCTCCTGTGCACGAAGATCCCGGCGGAGCCCCGCGCCCCGCTCGACAAGCTCATCGCACTGAGGTTGCCGAGCCTCGGCTGGGGGTTCCAGCAGGAGGCGTCACGCCTTCTCGACGCCGGTCCGCTCTGGGCCCCAGTCGTCGCCGAAGGGTGGCGAAACGCACCGAGCGGCGCGGGCGGAAAGCTCGCCGTCGGGCTCCGCTTGGCCGAAACCCATCCCGCGTCGAGAGACGACGTACGCGAGTTCGTGAGGCAGTTCCTGAAGCGTGCCCAGGAAGACGTGCTTCCGGCGGACGCGCCCGTCATCGCGCGCGTTTTCGGAAAAGAGCTTCTGCCCGAAGCGCTCCACTTCATGGCACATCGCGACTGTCAGGGCTGCCGCCGCTACCTGGCCGCGGGCTACGTGGCCGAGCAGCGCGCGGACGCTCTCCCCGTCGTCGAGGCCCTTCTCGCGGGCGGGGACGCCGAGTCGAAAGCCGCTGCGCTGGAGCACCTCGTGACGTTCAGCGGGGCGCTCGCGCCCGGGCGCCTCGCAACGGAGGTGCTCGGTGCGCTCTCGTCGACCGACGCCAAAGGGCTCACCCGTCTGTTGCCCATCGCAGGGCGCGCGCTGCCCGAGCCGCGCATCGAGGAGCGCCTGTTCGAGCTCCTCGGCCACAAGGCCGAGTCTGTGAGAGCCGGTGCCGTGAAGGCCCTCGCGAAGGTCGGTGAGCCCGCGTTCGCCCGCGCCCTCCCGCTCGTCGACGGAGCCTCGGAGCCGCTGCTCCGTGCATCCGCGATCCTCCTGCTCTCGGAGCGGGGCCTCGCCGAGGACCTCCGTCTCTTCCAGAAACAGCTCGGCATCGAGGCCGCCGACGAGGCACGCGACGCGCTGTGGAAGGCGCTCGCCGCGCGCCCCTGGCCCTTCGCCGATCCGCTCGTCACCGACGAGCTCCTGAACCGCGTGATCGAAACGGCCGGCTCGGTGAAGCGGGCCGCGCCGCCGAAGTGGGTGCCGGAAGACCTCCTTCCCGCGCTCTCGTGGGACGACGGCCGCGAGCTGAATCGCAACGAGACGCGATACCTCATCGGCCGGTTCGCACGGCGCAAGGAGGTCGAGCCCGATCCCGAGATGCACGTCCTCGCGCGACGGCTCGCGAAAGAGCCCCGTACCGCCTTTGCCGCGAAGCTCTTCGAGGCGTTCCTGGGCACGGGCCCCGAAGCGAAGAACCGCTGGGCGCTGGCCCTCGTCGCGGCCCTCGGCAACGACGCGCTCGTTTCGGAGCTGACCACGATGATCGTGAAGACCGCCGAGAGCGGACGCGCCAAGCTCGCCGAGAACGGCGTGCGCGCGCTCGCGCTCTTCCCCGGAGACGCGCCGCTCCTCGCGCTCGACGGCCTGGCGCGGAAGTCGCGCGGGCGGCTCAAGAACGTGGCGAAGACCGCGAGCGCCGCGTTCGGCGAGGCCGCGACCCGGCGCGGCGTCTCGCCCGACGACCTGGGAGATCTGGTCGTGCCGCGGCTCGGGTTCCCCGAGGCGGGCCCGCTCGTCCTCGAAGAGAGGGTCGAGGTCACGGTCAACGCGGCGTTCGCGTTCTCGTTCCGGGAGCTCGCCACGAAGAAGCGCTCGGAGAAGCCGCCGAAGGGGCTCTCCGCGGACGCGAAGGCTCAGCTGAAATCCATGGCGAAGGAGCTGAAGGAAGCGGTCAAGGTGCAGACGGTGAGGATGGAGACGTTCCTCGTCGACCAGCGGCGCTGGCGGGCGGGGCGGTTCCGCGAGCTCTTCCTCGAGCACCCGGTGCTCTTCCCGTTCGCGGTGAGGCACGTGTGGGGCGTCTTCGACGACGCGGGCTCGCTCGTGTCCTCGTTCCGCGCGCTCCCCGACCGCAGCCTGACGACGAGCGACGACGACGAGGCGACGCTCCCCGAGACCGGGCCGGTCGGCCTCGTGCATCCGGTCGAGCTGACGAACGAGGCCCGCGAGGCCTGGCAGACCCACCTTTCGGACGCGGAGATCGAGCCGCTCTTCCCACAGATGGCGCGGCCCGTCGTCCGCGCTTCGGAGGCCGAACGCGCCCTTCGCGAGCTGACGTTCGCCAAGGGGCGCACGGTGCATTCCATGGGTTTCCGGTCGCGCGCCGAGAAGCTCGGCTGGCGACCCACGACCATCGAGGACGCGGGCTCGGTCGCGGGCTACGAGCGCCGCTTCCCCGCCGCGGGGGTCGTGGCGATCCTGGGCGTCGACGGCGTCTACATGGGCTACGACAGTGGAGAAAAGGCAACGCTGGGCGTCCTGACCTTCCGCCGCATCGGAGTGGGATCCCGCAGGGATCCCTTAGCGGTCCCACCGGACCGCGGTGAAACCCTCGCGATCGCCGACGTTCCGGAGGTCGCGTTCTCGGAGGCGGCCGGCAACGTCAGCGCGTTCGGAGGCTGACCCAGGTCAGGCGAGGGCCTCGCAGGCGACGCGGACCGTCTCCACCTCCGAAGCGACGCGCGCGACGTGGTAGGAACGGAGGAGACGCTCCGCGGCGTCGTCGACGAGCGCCTCGCGCTGACTCGAGCGGCGCAGCGTCTCGAGCGCCCCGAGGAGCCCCCGGCACTCGATCGCGACCGTGGACAGGCCAAGCCGCTCGAGCTTCACGGTCACCTCGGCAACCGGGCCCGCGCCGGTGCCGGACAGCAGACCTCCTTCGGCGAGCGCCTCCAGCGCGCCTTCGAGCTCCGACAGCGTCCGGCCGATGCGCGACCCGGACGCGCCGATCTCCACCGGCTCGTCCGCGTCGTCGGCTTCGGTGCCGGGCGCGACGGGCGCTGGAGACGGAGCCAGTGCGGCCAGCCGCTGTCCCAGCGTGGCGCGACGCGGTTTCACGCGCGGGGGCTCGAGCGTCGGGCTCCGCGTCACCGCGCCCTGGTAGAGCGCCAGGGGCTCGACGACGAGCTGTCCGTCGTCGAGCCGCAGCTGTCCCAGGACCCCCGAGAGGTCGCCCTTCTCCTCGAGGGCGTCGACGAGCGCCGCCGTCTGCTCCTCGTGCCGGACGACCAGGCGGAGCGTTCGGCCCGCGCCGTCCGACACCGGTCGTGACAGCCGCTGCCGCACCGCGTCGAACGTCGCCGGTCCCGCCGACGCGATTCCGAGCACGACCAGATCGGCCAGCTCGCGGCGATCTCTCAGGAAGCCTCCGAAGAGCGTGTACGCCCGCTCCACGAGCGCCGAGAAGTCGTGCACGGCCGCGGGCAGCGCGAGGGGCTGCGAGGGCTCGAGCGCCGTGAACGTGGACGCTTCGCGCCCCGACAGGCGCCCACGGTCGTTGCGCTGCGCGCCCCCGAGCCGGAAGCGGCTCCGGGTCGCGACCTCGGGAGACGGACAGCCCGTCCAGGGACCGGGCGCCCGAAACCGCGGGATCGGATCGAAGCCCGGAGTTCCCTCGGGACGCGCGTCGGTCCAGGCCGCGAAGCGGCGCGAGGATTCGTCCCAGAAGTAGGAACGCAGGCCGACGAAGCCCGTCGGCGTCACGAAGCGGCGGGCTCCCAGCCCGTGCAGCACGAGCTCCCCCACGGGCAGGTAGGGCGAGCGGTGCTCGCCCACGAGCGCCGGCACGGGCCGCGCGAGCGCCTCGGCGAGGAGCAGCGTGCGCGACGCCGCGGTGAGGAGCCCGGGCGTGCCCGCGGAGACTTTTCGCGAGAGCTGCGCGTCGACCTCGTGAGCGAGCGTGTCGAGGAGGCGCGAGAGACGCGGCAGATCGACGCCGTGCGCCGACATCGCAAGCGTGGTCATCCTTCCGGCGGCGGCCCGCGACAGCCGCGAGAAGCCGGTCGCGACCATCTCGATGAGAAACCGTTTCACGGAGAGACGCACCTCGTCGCGGCTCCGCGGCGCGCCCGAGGAGGCTTCCAGCGCGGCGTCGTCCACGAGGGGCGGGCGGGCCCCTCGCAGCACCTGCACGCCGAGCACGGCCTCCACACGGTGCTCGCACGCGCTCGCGCGGCAGGAGCAGAGCGACCCGTCGAGGAGGCCGCCGCCACTTCCCGGAAGGAAGCGCACCGAGACGTTGAGCCCCGGAAACCGCACCACGAGCGGGACCGCGTCGTCGAGCTCGGCCTCGAGCCCCCGGGCCAGAGAGCGCGAGGCACGCTTGAAGATCGCTCTTCCGGCATGCGCTTCGAGGGCGTCGTCGCCGATCGCCAGGAGCTCCGGGACGAGGGACGCATCGCCGGAACGAGCGACCGGCGCCTCTTCCAAGGACGCCGCCGGCTCCCCGGACTTCACGAACACGATCGCAGCGACGACGTGCCGGC
>CAZXSG010000014.1:0-16525 GCA_964643185.1 uncultured Holophagales bacterium | reverse complement strand
GATCGCCTGCTCGAGACCCGGGTCGTCCCGGCCCGGCCCGAGGCGGTGCGGGCGCTCACCGAGGTCCCGTCGCTGCCGGCCTTCCTGCTCGGCGAGCACCTCGCCGGCAAGCAGCTCCTCGTGAAGGTGCGATGCGCCTTCGAAGCGGGCGTCTCCCTCGGAGTCGTCCCGAAAACGATCGAGACCGACTGGATGCCGTCGTCGGTCTTCACCTGGGATCAGCGCCCCTCGGGACCCTGAGGCCGGCCCATGGCACGCACCCCCCCTCCGCGCTGGACCCGTGACAACCGGATGCTCCTCGCGCTGGGCACGGTGCTCGGGGGAGCCCTCACGGGCCTCTACGCACTCGCACTTCGAGCCCGCTCGCTGACCCCCGCGGCGGCGACGAACCGCATCCTCCTCTTCGCGCTCCTCTACGTCGTCGTCCTTCTGCTCCTCGTCCTCCTCTTCGTGCTCGTCCGCGCGGCGGCCAAGCTCCTCATCGAGAGCCGCACGGGCGTTTTCGGCTCGCGCTTCCGCGTCCGCATCGTCACGACGCACGTGGGCCTCGCGCTCCTGCCCATCGCGCTCCTCGTTCTGCCCACGACGGGGCTCCTGCAGCGCAGCGTGGATTTCTGGTTCCAGCCGCCCGTGCAGGACACGATGCGCGCCGGCCGGGCGGTCGTCGATCTCGTGCGCGAGCGGGGCGCCGCCAACGAGCGGCGTGCCGCGGCCCGCGTCGAGGCTGCCCTTCCTTCGGCCCGCACGGACGACGAGAAGCTGTCTCTCTTCGGCACCGTGCGCGAGACCTACGGCCTCGACCTCGTGGAGCTCCGCTTCGAGGACGAGAGCCTCCCCGCTCTCGCGGTGACGTCGCCGCGCTGGCCGGTGCGCGAGGTACGCGACCCGGGTCCTGAGTGGATCGCCGATGCCAGGGCCCGGAGGCTCTCGAGGCGCATCGAGCCGCTCTCGTCGGGCGGCCAGATCGCCCGGACGCTCGTTCCCGTGAAGGGCGGAACGCTCGTCGTGTCGAGCTACGACCCGCCCGGAGAGGCGGCGGCCCTCCGGGATCTCTCACGCGCCACGTCGACGTACGCGATGCTCGAGGCGGAGCGCTCCTCCCTCGAGGCCCTGCAGCTCCTCTTCTTCCTGCTCCTCGCGTTCCTCGTCCTTCTCGCGGCGGTGTGGGCCGGGCTCCTTCTCTCGCGCCGCGTGACGAGGCCCATCGGCCAGCTCGTGGAGTCGGCCCGGCGCGTGGGCGAAGGAGACTTCGAGGCGCTCGTCGAGGTCGAGGGCGGCGACGAGATCGCGCGTCTCTCGGGCGCGTTCAACGCCATGACACGGGAGCTCGGCCGCAACCGCACGAGCCTCGTGGCCGCGAACGCGGAGATGAAGGAGACGAACCGCCGGCTCGACGAAGAGCGCCGTCGCGTTCGTTCGATCCTCGCGCACCTGGATGCCGGCGTCCTCGCGTTCAGCGCGGAAGGCCGGCTCCTCGCGATCAACGACGCGGCCCTGAGGCTTCTGGACGTGGCCGTCGAGCCACCGGAGGGCACGCCGCTCTGCGAGGTGCTGAGCGGGGACGGGCTCACCAAGGTGCGCGACTTCCTGGGCCGGGCCGTGCAGGATCGCGGGCCCCGCGAAACGACGCTCCACCTCTCGTCGCGCATCCTGGAGGTGCGGGTCGCGCGCGTCGCGACCGTGATGACCGCGGCGCCCCCCGGCGCCACAGGGGGCAAAGAGGGCAAGGAAGGCACAGAGGGCACCGAGAGCCGCTCGTTCATCGTCACTCTCGAGGACACCACGGCTCTCGTGCGGGCCGAGCGTGCGGCCGCCTGGGAAGAGGCGGCCCGGCGCATGGCGCACGAGATCAAGAACCCGCTCACCCCGATCCGCCTCGCGGCCGAGCGCATGAAGCGGCGCGCCCGCGCGTCGCTCGACCCTTCGCGCGAGCTGGCCCGCGTGGTCGACGAGGGAGCCACGACGATCGTCGAGGAGGTCGGCACGCTGGCGTCCCTCGTCGACGCGTTCGGGCGCTTCGCGAGACTCCCCGCGGCGGAGCTCGTTCCGACCGATCTCGGCGCCGTCGTTCAGCAGGTCGTGAAGCTGTACGCCGAGGTGGAACCCGGCGTGTCGGTGACGGCCGTGCTCCCACCTCTCCTCCCGGTCGTGAAGGCCGACCCCGAGCAGGTGAAGCGCGCGCTCGTGAACCTCGTGGACAACGCCGTGGCGGCCGCCCGGCCCGGTGGACGGGTGACCGTGAGCGTCGCCGTGGAGGGGGGAAGAGCCCGGCTTTCCGTGATCGACGACGGACCGGGCATTCCCGAGGCCGACCGGCAGCACATCTTCGACCCGGCGTTCTCCACGAAGCCTCGCGGCACCGGGCTCGGCTTCGCGATCACGGCACGCATCGCCGCCGAGCACGCGGGGAGCGTGAGCGTGGAGGAGAATGCCCCGTCCGGATGCCGCTTCGTCTTCGAATGGCCCGCCGCGTGAACCTCCCGGAAGGGCGCGCATGAGCGTCGCCGCGCGCGCCACCCGGGGCCGCATCCTCGTTTGCGACGACGAGCCGGGGATCCGCAAGACGCTCTCTCAGATCCTCATCGACGAGGGCTTCGAGGTCGAGACAGTGGGCCGGGGCGAGGACGCGCTGACGCGCCTCGAGGTCGCGATCCCCCATCTGGACGCGCTGCTCCTCGACGTCTGGCTGCCCGGTATCGACGGGCTCGCCGTTCTGGACCGCATCCGGGAGCGGAACCGCGAGCTTCCCATCGTGATGATCTCCGGGCACGGCACCGTGGAAACCGCCGTGACCGCGACGAAGCGCGGAGCGGATGACTTCCTCGAGAAACCGCTCTCTCTCGACCGCGTGCTCCTGACTCTCGAGCGGGTTCTCGAGCGCAGCCAGCTGGCCCGGGAGAGGGACGCCCTCGCCCGCGAGCTCCGGGCCCGTAGAGAGCGTGACGAGGAAGAGTTCGTCCTCGTGGGCGACGGCCCGGTCATGGCCCGCCTCCGCGAGGAGATCCGGCGTATCGGCGCCTCGGACGCTCGCGTTCTCATCACGGGCGAAAGCGGCGTGGGCAAAGAGCTCGTCGCGCGGGCGCTCCACCTCTCGTCTCCCCGCGCGAACGGTCCGTTCGTCGAGGTGAACGGCGCGGCGATCCCCGAGGAGCTCATCGAGAGCGAGCTCTTCGGCCACATGAAGGGCTCTTTCACCGGAGCCCTCGAGGATCGCAAGGGCAAGTGGGAGCAGGCCGACGGGGGCACGCTCTTCCTGGACGAGATCGGGGACATGTCGGCGCGGACGCAGGCGAAGATCCTTCGCGCCATCCAGGACGGGCGCATCTCGCGCGTGGGAGGCGCCAAACCCATCGCGACCGACGTCCGCATCCTGGCGGCGACCAACCGGGATCTCTCGGAGCGAATCCGGACCGGAGCGTTCCGCGAGGATCTCTACTTCCGCCTCGCCGTCGTGCCGCTCCGCGTGCCCACCCTCGAGGAGCGGCCCGAGGACGTGCCGGCGCTCGTGCGCCACTTCGCCCGCCTCGTGGCCCGGAGGGGTGGGCGGCGTCCGAAGGTGTTCACGGGCGAAGCGCTCCTCGCCCTCGCGGGGCGAGCCTGGCCGGGCAACGTGAGAGAGCTCGCGAACCTCGTGGAGCGCATCGTGCTCCTCTCACCGGGAGAGACCGTGACGCTCGCCGACGTGCCGGACGCGGCGTCTTTCCGCAACGCTCCACCCGAGCCCGCGGCTCCCGCCCCGGAGATCGCGCCGGGCCAGACGCTGGCGGAGGCCCGGGAGGCCTTCGAGCGGCGGGTCATCGCCGCGGCGCTCGCCGAGGCCCGGGGCAACGTGTCGCGGGCGGCCGAACGCCTCGGGCTCGACCGCACGACGCTTCACAGGAAGCTGCGCTCGCTGGACCCCGAGGCTCACTGACCGGCTAACCCGTTATCGCTTTTCGGTCCGCTCCGCCTCGGGAATCCGCGGGAGGGGCTCGGCGGCGTCGGCGAGAACCCACGCGAGCGCCGCGGTGGCGGCCACCCCCGTGCGCAGCTCCGGGTCCTTCACCTCCTCGAGCACGTCCCCCGCGGTGTGGTGAATGTCGAAGTAGCGCGACGCGTCGCAGCGGAGCCCGATGAGGGGAACGCCGGCCGCTCGGAGCGTCGAGATGTCCGCGCCCCCGTCTCCGCCCTTCTTTTCCTCGAGGGGAGTCTGCGCGAGGCTCCCGATGAGGCCCCGGAAGACCTTCTCGGCACCCGGTCCGGCATTCCATTGGAGGCCCCAGACCCGGCCCGAGCCGCTGTCGGACTCGAAGGCCGCGACGTGGTTCGCGAGCTCGCTCGCGTGCTCGACCACGTATTGGCGCCCTCCGCGCAGCCCGAATTCCTCGTTCGCGTAGAGCACGACCCGCACCGTGCGCCGCGGCTTCGTGGGGAGCGCGCCGATGAGCCGGGCGGCCTCGAGCACGTGCGCGCAGCCGGCGGCGTCGTCGACAGCGCCCGTGCCGAGATCCCAGGAGTCGAGGTGCGCTCCGAGGAGCACGATCTCGCCGGGCTTCTCGCGGCCGGGGATCTCGCCGACGACGTTGGCCGACTCGGCATCCGGAAGGCTCTTGCACGAGAGAGCCATCCTCACGCGAACGGTCTCGCCCTTCGCGAGCTTCCGGCGCAGGAAATCCGCGTCGACGGTCGACAGGGCGGCCGCGGGAATGCGCGGCACACCGTCCTGGTACCGCATGGCCCCCGTGTGCGGCAGCCGCGACGCATCGGTCCCGATGCTGCGGAGGAGGAGGCCGACGGCGCCCACCTTCCCCGCCCGCGCGGCACCGTTGACGCGGAGCGCGGCCGTCTTTCCGTACCCGGCGCCGTCCCGCGCGCGCTCGGTGATCGCCCACAGGAGGACGATCCGGCCCTTCGCCCTGTCGCCGAGCGCGTCGATCGCCTCGAGGGACGTCGCCTCCACGACCTCGCCCGCGACGCCGCCCTCCGGCGTTCCCACGCTGCCGCCGAGCGCGACGGCCGCGAGGTTCCGCTCGGGACCGGGCGCGACGAGCGCGACCTCGGCCGATCCCCGCTCCCAGCGGGGCACCATGACCTTCTCCGCCCGCACGTTCGAGAAGCCGAGGCGTTTCATGGTGGTGACGGCCCAAGCCACACCCGCGGCGTCCCCGGGCGAGCCCGCGTGCCGCGGACCGACGTCGTCCGTGAGCGAGCGGACGAGCTCGTAGGCGTTGGGGCTCGCGAGCGCGGCGGCCTCGAGCTGCCGAACCGTGTTCTCCATCTCCCTCGGCAGGGTGTCCGCCGCGAGGGCCGCCGGGAACATCCACAGAAAGAGGGCGACCGGGACGAACCGCTTCACTCGCTCCTCGCGAGCTTTCCGGAAAGGGACATCTCGAGGAGCTTCGTTTCGAGAACTTGCGGCTCGGGCGGAGCCTCGAGCCTCAGGTAGTGCTCCGCGGCGGCAAAGAGCGCGCCCTGCGGAACCAGCCCGACGATCTCGGAGCCCACCACGGCAACCCCGTGCCGCGTGGCCTCGGAGAGCACGGTCTCGAAGACGCGGTGGAGAGGCGTCTTCTCGAAGTTCGTCATGTTGATCGAGACCTGCACCTGCCCGCGGCCGGTGAGGGCGACCCCCATCGCCTTCGCGTAGCGGAAACCGCCCGAGAGGTGGCGGATGGCCTTGGCGATGCGATCGGCCACGGCGAGGTCCGCCGTCGCGAGGTTGATGTTGTAGGCCACGAGGAACGCCCGCGCGCCGATGACGACCGCGCCCGCGCTCTCGTGAGGCCGTGCGGGACCGAAGTCCGGCGCCCACGCGGGGCTCTCCATCTTCTTCGCGAGGCCCTCGAACTCGCCCTTCCTCACGTTCGCGAGGTTTCGCCGCTCCTCGGACCGGGCCGCCTCCTCGTAGAGGTACACGGGCAGCCCGTTCGCCGCCGAAACCCTCTTGCCCAGCTCTTCGGCGAGAGCGACGCACTCCTTCATGGTCGCGCCGCGCACGGGAACGAACGGCACGACGTCGGTCGCGCCGAGCCGCGGGTGCTCGCCCTTGTGCTGGCGGAGGTCGATGAGCTCCGTGGCCTTGCCGACGAGCGCCGTCATCGCGTCGACGAGGCCCGGGCCGTCGCCGAGGAACGTCAGCACGGACCGGTTGTGGTCCTTGTCGCTCGACTTGTCGAGGAGCGTCACGCCACGCCCCGCGGAAAGGGCCGCGTTCACGATCTCGTCCACGACGTCCGTGCGGACGCCTTCACTCACGTTGGGGATGCACTCGACGAGAGTTGCCATGCGCCCTCCCTGGGATCCCGCCCGGGTGACGGGATACCGGCAAAAAAAGAAGAGCGGCAGGATACACCCCGGCAACGGCCGTCCTTGACCGCGCCGAGAGCCGCTTGTACGCTGTTTCGAAGAGGTTCTCTAATGTCGGATCCGATGTCGTATCCCGGGAGCCCCTCGCTCTCTCCTGAAGCCCGCGACAAGGTTCTCTCCACCTTTCGTCACACGCTGGAGCTCGCGAGGAATGGGCGCAACGAAGAAGCGCTCCTCGGCTGCGACTTCATTCTGAAGATGGACGCCCGGTTCGCGCCCGCCAAGCGGCTCCTCGAGACGCTTCGGGGGGTCGCGGCCGGCACCGTGGTGGACCTCTCGGCCTTCTCGGAGTTCCTCCCTCAGGTGGCCGCGCCAGCCGCGCCGGCACCGGCGGCGGACGCTTTCGACCTCGGAGCCAACGCCACGATCGCGCTCTCGGCGATCTCGCTGGACGCATTCCCGGCAGCGCCCCCGGCCGCCGGACCCGTGGTCCCCTCGGCGCCCCCGCCGCCTCCCAACTTCGGTCCGCCGGCGGGCGGTCTCGATGATCTTTCTTTCGACGACTTCGGCGGCCCCTCGGCCGATCCGTTCGCGGCGCCCGCACCGTCCGTTCCGAGCCCGGCACCCGCTATCGCTCCGCCCGTTCAGCCCTCCGCCCCACCCCCGGCCCCGGCGTCACCCTTCGACCCGTTCGGCGCGTCCTCCTCGTTCGGAGTGCCCTCGAGCCCTTCGCCCGTGCCGTCGGATCCCTTCGGTTCTTCATCGCCCGCGCCCGATCCGTTCGGCTCGCCCGGCAACGATCCCTTCGGGTCCCCCGGGGGCGGGTTGTCGGGCCTCGACGACCTGGGCTTCGGTGGCGCGCCCGGCAGCGCGCCTTCGCTCAACGACTTCGGCGCGCCCCCCATGGAGGCGGCACCTTCCCTCATGTCGCCCGGTCCAGCGCCTGCAGCGGCCGCGCCCCACGCGGGCGTCGACCCGCGCATCACGCAGTTCCTGAAGCAGGGCGACGAGGCGATATCCCGGGGTCAGGTCCAGGAGGCGATCGACCTCTGGAGCCGTGTTTTCCTCATCGATCTGTCGAACGACGAGGCCTCGCGCCGCATCGACTCGGCCCGCGACCAGCAGGCCGACAACGCCCGCAAGGTCGACTCCCTGATTTCGGAAGGCCTCCAGCTCTTCGACGCCGGAGATCTCGCCGGCGCCCGGAGCCGCTTTCTCGACGTCCTGGCCCTCAACGAGCACGACGGCACGGCGCGCAGCTACCTGAACCAGATCGACGCCGCCATGTCGGTGCCCCCCCCGGCCGGAACGCCGGTCGACATGCGGGGCGCGAGCGACGATTTCATGCAGGACGAGCTCGAGGTTCCCTCTCCGCCGTCCTTCGCACCCGAAGACTCGGGCGGCCTGAGCGCGGCGCAAGTCGCAGAGGCCGAGTTCCAGCCCTCCGTGGCCTCTTCGAAATCCGCGCGCGGCGGGCGCAGGGGAATGGATGTCCGGGTTCTCGCCGGCGTCGGCGTCGTGGCCCTTCTCGCCGTTGGGGTGGGCACGTGGATGTTCCTGAAACCGAAGCCCGTCCCCCCCGCGGTGGATCCGGGAACAGGCCCCGGAGGCAAGCCGGTCGCGACCCAGGAGGATCCCTTCACGATCGCCGAGAACCTGGAAAAGCAGGGCCGCCCCGACGACGCGATGCGCGCCTATGGTCAGGTGCCACCGAGCCACCCGCGTCACACGGACGCGCTCGCCTCGATCGACCGGATCCGCAACACGGCTCCGCCCCCTCCCTCGGGTCCGGCCCCGAACGACGCGCAGCTCGACGAGCTTCGCGTGGCGGGGCTCGCGGCCTATCGGGAGAACCACTTCATCGATGCGGTGAAGGCGCTCGATCCGATCGCCAAGGTGCGGCCCGACGACACCGAGGTCGCCGAGGCCCTGGGCCGCTCCCGGGAACAGGTCTCGGCCATGGGAAGTGCCGTGAAGGCCTTCAACGAGCAGGACTACGAGAGCGCGATCAAGCTGCTCTGGGGTCTCCGCAAGACCGACCCCAAGAACCACGACGTCGCGGAGTTCCTGTTCAAAGCCTATTTCAACGGTGCGGTTCAGGCTCTGCAATCCAGCAACATGACGCGGGCCGCCGAGGGCTTCAAGGAAGCACTCGATCTCCGGCCCGACGACCTCGAAACCAAGCGTCACCTCCAGTTCGCGAAGAAGTACGGGAGGGGTCCCACCGACCTCCTCTCGCGCATCTACACGAGCCACGTGTCGCTCCGGCAGTGAGGCGTCTTCCGGGTTGACGCTTTCGAGATTGCCCAGCAGAGCTCTCCCCGGGGCGCGATGAAGAGCGAGAAGCCCGGCGGCGTGCCCGGCGAGAATCCGGACCTTCTGGCCGAGCACCCGCTCGACGCGGCCGATTCGGGCAAGAAGGCGAAGAAGACCGGCAAGCCCGCCACGCTGGATCTCTTTCCCGACGCCGCGGAGCTGCCCCTTCGGGAAGGGCCGAAGGAGACCCGTGCCGCGCGGCTCGAGCGCCAGCGCGACGAGCTCCCCGTGGCTCCGGCGCGCCTGACGGCACTCGAGCCCGGGGAGGTTGCGGACGACCCCGGCGAGCCGCTGCCCGACGACGGATCGGCCGCCGTCGCCATGGAGGTCGCCTTCGCGCGCAGGCTCGCCGCCGGCCTCGCGGACCTCCTGATCCTCGTTCTCGTCGGACTCGTCGAGCTGGCCTCCGGCGCGGTCTTTCTCGCTCTGAGGTTTCCGCCGGCCGCGCTGGTCTGGGTCGCGGCCTTCCTCGCGCTCGTCGCGCTCGTGCTCCTCGTCGTGACGCCGTTCGTCTGGGGCACCACCCCGGGACTCGCGCTCGCCGACCTGAAGATCCGCGCCGAGGACGGCGGCTCGCCCACGCTCGCATCGTGCCTTCTCCGCCTCGTCGGATTCGGTCTCGGCGTTCTCCTCGTGCCGCTCCTGGTGGCGGCCTTCGACAAGCGGGGCCGGACCCTCTCGGACATCCTTTCGCGAACGACCATCGGCCCCGCGTGATGAATTTGTTCAACCCTCCGGGCCAGGAGACGCCTTCGGCGCTGAATTCGTCCGGCTCCGCGTCCGCCCCGCATCTCTCCCTCGTCATTCCGGCTTACAACGAAGCGGGCCGCCTGCCGGCATCTCTCGGCGTGCTCCGGGAACGGCTGGCCGCGGGAAACCTCCTCGATCGGACCGAGATCCTGGTCGTCGACGACGGATCCGCGGACGGCACGCGCGCGGCGGCCGAGGCCGCGGGGGCCCGGCTCGCGCTCCACCTTCGGGTGATCGCGCTCCCGGAGAACCGGGGCAAGGGCCACGCGGTTCGCGTGGGCGTCCTCGCGTCCCGGGGAGACTGGGTGCTGATCTCGGACGCGGACTTTTCGACGCCCTTCGACGAATGGACCAAGCTCGCCTCCACGGGCGCGGACGTCGCGATCGGTTCGCGGGGCCTCGACGAGTCCCTCGTGAAGACCCCGCAGCCTCTGTTCCGGAGAGCCTCCGGAAAGCTCTTCAACAAGCTCGTCCAGATCGTCGTTCTTCCGGGAATCCGGGACACGCAGTGCGGCTTCAAGCTCTTCCGGAGAGAGGCGGCGCACGCCGTCTTCGCGCTCGCGACCGAGGACCGCTTCGCATTCGACGTGGAGGCGCTCGTCCTCGCCCGCCGCCTCGGCTATTCGATCGCCGAAGTTCCGGTCCTGTGGTTCAACTCGGAGGATTCCCGCGTGGGCTTCCTCTCGGGGGCCAAGGCCTTCATCGACCTCGGTCGAATCCGGTTCAAGACGCGCAACGCCGGCAAGGGCTGAGCCAAGAGATCACGACGCCCGATCGATGCGGCAGGCGAAGCAGCCGGGACGCGCGTAGTGCGCGTGCAGGAACGCGGTGCGCGGCGTCCCGAGCAGCTTGGCGATCGTGCCTTCGAGAGCCGCGCCCTCCACGACGTCGGCCGCGACCATGAGGCCGGCGTCGTCGTAAGCGCGCACCGAGAGAAGCCGCGTGCGGAACAAGTCCGGCACCTCGTTGACGGCGTCGAACGCCTTCTCCGCGGCCTTGCGCACGAAGATCGGCCCGGCGGCCCGGTAGGGCGAGGTCTCCGTGGTGTGGTGCGCGTAGTGGACGAGGACGACCTCCTCACCCACCGCCGCGTCCTCGAGGCTCACGCGGCAGGGAGTGCCGGGTGCGGCGCTCACGATCGAGCGGCGGGCGCCCAGCCGGGCGAGCTCCTCCTCTGCGAGATCGAAGTACGAACGGAACGGGGCGGGGTCGAGGCCGTGGATGCGAAAGTCCATGAGGGTCTCCTTCGCCCCTGAAGGTAGCCCCCGCGCTCCGCGTGGACCGGCCGTCTCCGGACATGGCTTCCTCTCTACAATCCGCCCTTCGTGCATCCCGTCGAAACCGTTCTCACGCTCCTCGTCCTCACGACGTTCCTCGCGCTCTTCGCCCGCCGGCTCGGCGCCGTGCCCACCCCGATCACGATGGTCCTGGGCGGCCTCATCGCGTTCGTTCCCGGCCTCCCTCCCGTGGCGCTCGACCCGCAGATCGTGTTCCTGCTGTTCCTGCCGCCGCTTCTCTACGCGGCCGCGTACTTCACGTCGTGGCGCGACTTCAAGCACAACCTCACGTCCATCTCGCTCCTCGCGGTGGGCCTCGTGCTCGCGACCACGGCCGTCGTCGGGTACACGCTCCATTACTTCGTGCCGAGCATCCCGCTGACGTTGTGCTTCCTGCTCGGAGCGATCGTGTCGCCGCCCGATGCCATCGCCGCGTCGGCCATCGCGCACCGGATGCACCTGCCGCGCCCCATCGTCTCGATCCTGGAAGGCGAGAGCCTCGTGAACGACGCGACCGGTCTCGTGCTCTACAAGCTCGCGCTCGCCGCCGTGCTCTCGGGCATGCACGTGACCCTCGCCTCCGCCTCGCTGGACTTCCTGAAGCTCGCGCTGGGAGGGCTCCTTCTCGGCGCGGCGCTGGGTTTCCTGATGGTGCAGATCCAGCGCTTCTTCGAGGATCCCGTGCTCGCGACGACGGCGAGCCTCCTCATCTCGTTCGGCACGTACATCGCGGCCGAGCACCTCCACCTCTCGGGTGTCCTCGCCGTCGTGGCCGCGGGCCTCGTGCAGGGCCGCTGCTTTCCGCTCATGGGCACCTCGGAGATCCGCCTCCACGCGACGAACGTCTGGAGAACCGTCATCTTCCTGCTCGAGGCGCTCGCGTTCGTGCTCATCGGCCTCCAGCTTCCCGACGTGGTCACGGCGCTCCGCGAGTACCCGACGGACGTGATCGTGAAATCGGCCCTCGCGGCCACGGGGGCGGCGATGCTCGTGCGGCTCGTGTGGATGTTCCCGGGCGCCTATCTGCCCCGCTTCCTGTTCCCGAGGTACCGCAGGACGCATCCCTACCCTCCGGCCTCGTGGGTGCTCATCACCGGCTGGGCGGGGATGCGCGGGGTCGTCTCGCTCGCGGCGGCCCTCGCCCTGCCGCTCACGTTGCCCTCCGGGGAGCCGTTTCCCGCTCGGAGCCTGCTGATCTTCCTGACGTTCTGCGTGATCCTGGGAACGCTCGTGATCCAGGGCGGCACGCTGCCTCTGCTGATCCGGGCGCTCGGCGTCGCGGCCGACGGCAGCCTCGAGGCGGAGCAGAAGGAGGCCCGCCTCGCGCTCACCGAGGCCGCGCTCGTCCGCGTGGACTCGGTGGCCGAGGAGAAGCTGCTCGGCGGACACCAGGTGCATCCCGTGCGAAACGAGCTGATGCTCCGGCTCCGCGCGCTCACCCGCGTCGAGGCCGTTTCCACTCCGGCCTCGAAGGACGCCCGCATGACGCTCCTCCTCCGCCGCGAGGCGATCGAAGCCCAGCGCACGGAGCTCACGCGGATGCGGCGCTCGGAGACCATCGGGGACGAGACGTTCCACGCGCTGCAGCAGGAGCTCGACATCGACGAGATGCGGCTCCGGAGAGGCTGAAGAACCGACGTGGCGCGGATTCTCGTCCCCCTGCCCGACCGGGACTTCGACGTCACCGAGGTCTCCGTGCCCTGGCGACTGCTCACGAACGCCGGACACGACGTGGTCTTCGCCACGGAGAACGGGGCACTGCCGGCCGGGGATCCGCTGCTCCTCACGGGCGTCCTTTTCGGGCAGCTCGGCGCCGAGCCCGAGGCGAAGGGCTTCTACCGCGAGCTGGAACGCGATATCGCGTTCCAGAGGCCGCTCCGCTGGGAGGATCTCGGCGCCGGTTCCGTCTCACGCTTCGACGCGCTCCTCCTCCCCGGAGGTCATGCGGCGGGGATGCGCCCGTACCTCGCGAGCGACACGCTCCACCGCGCGGCCTCCGCGTTCTGGGCTCTTTCGCGGCCCGTGGCCGCGATCTGCCACGGGGTGCTCGTGCTGGCACGGGCCCGGGACGACTCCGGCAAGAGTCTCCTCCACACCAAGCGCACGACGTGCCTGCCGAAGTACATGGAGAGGACGGCGTACGCGCTCACGGCCTGGAAGCTCGGGACGTACTACCGCACGTATCCGGCGTACGTGGAGGACGAGGTGAAGGCCGCGCTCTCGAACCCTTCACAGTTCGTGCGCGGCCCGCTCCAACTCGTGTCCAAGGGCACCGCCACGGACGACCGCCCAGCGTTCGTCGTCGAGGACGGGAACTACCTCTCCGCCCGCTGGCCCGGCGACGCCTACCTGCTCGCGAAGCGCCTCGTCGCGAGGCTGTAGCTGCGGGCGAGCGCAGCGAGCGGAGCGGATGGGTGAGGGAAACCCATAACTGGGTTTCCCGGTCACTCAGTCGTCGCTACGAGCGATCAGGTAGCCGATGAGCACACCCACGCCGAGCGCGCCGGCCGCGAGGATGAACGCGTTGTCGTGCGCGGCCTTGTCGACCGTCTTCCAGCGTTCACCGAGCTCCTTCTTGAGCTTCCGGCCCATCTCCTTGCCACCGGCGGTGGCCTCGTCGATGGCGTCCTCGACCTTGTCGGCGATCTCCGAGGCGGTGTCCTTCGCCTTCGAGGTCGCGTCGGTGATGCTCTGTTTCACGGAGCTCTCGAGATCGCTGAGGGAGTGACGGGACGTGCTCATACAGCCTCCTGAAGTCTTCTCTTTGCCGCGGCAACCAGGGCTGGCGCGGCGTGCGGGATCAGGAGGATAGCCCGTTCTGGTAGATTCGAGCCTCTCTTGGAAGCACGCGACCTCCTGACGGCGCTCTATCGGGCGGCCGTCGCCGCCGTGGATCCCGCCCTCCTCGTTGCCGAGGCCGTCGGCAAGCGGGGCGATGCCGTTTTCGTGAGGCCGCCCCAGACCCCTTCGCGCGAGTTCGTGTTCGTTCCGAACCGCGTGGCGCTCCTCGCGCTGGGGAAGGCCTCCGTGGCGATGGCGCATGCCGCGAGCCACATGCTCGCGGGCCGCGTGTCGGAAGCCCTCGTCATCGCGCCGGAGTACTCGTCGTTCGACGGGCTGCCGCCGACCTACCGGACGATGGCCGCGACGCACCCGGTGCCTTCCGCCAAGAGTGCCGACGCGGCCTCGGCCGCGCTCTCCCTGGTTGCCCGTCTGGAAGCCCGGGATCTCCTGCTCGTGCTCCTCTCGGGCGGCGGCTCGGCCCTCATGTGCGCGCCGGCCGAGGGCATCGCGCTCGAGGAGAAGGCCCGCACCATCTCGCTGCTCTCGGCCGCCGGCGCCCCCATCCGCGACATCAACCTCGTGCGCGGCGCTCTCTCGCGGGTGAAGGGCGGCCGCCTCGCGCTGGCCGCGGGCGGGGCCGACGTGGTGACGCTCGTGCTCTCGGACCTGGGCGACGACGGCTGGCACCTCGTGGCCTCGGGGCCCTCGGTGGGCCTTCCGCCCTCGCGCCGCGAGGCCTACGACATCCTCTCCCGCTACCGCCTGCTCCCCCTCATCCCCGCCGCGGTACGCGGGCATCTGGACGCGCCCGGACGCGCCGAGGACACGCCGTTGCCGGGGCCGCTCCTCGGCCACCGCTGGAGCGTCCTTCTGGGCGACATCCGCACGGCGCTGGAGGGAGCGAAGCACGAGGCCCACCGCCTCGGCGCCGACGCCCGGATCATCCCCGAGCTGCTCACGGGCGAGGCGCGCAGCGCGGCCCGGAGGCTCGCGCTCGCGGGCGCGGCCGCCGGAAACCTCGTGCGCCGACCGGGGGCGCCGGAGCGGCGGCTCGTGACGATCTTCGGCGGCGAGACGACGGTCACAGTCAAGGGCAGCGGGCACGGCGGACGGAACCGCGAGCTGGCCCTCGCCGCGGCGGCCCCCATCGCCGGGGTGCCCGGCGCCTGCATCCTGGTGGCCGGAACCGACGGCGTGGATCACGAGGCCGACGCGGCGGGCGCGTTCGTGGACGACACGACCCTGCGGCGGGCCGAGGCCAAGGGCCTCGACGCGGTGCGCGCGCTCGTGGAGAACGACACGGCCCCGTTCTTCGAGGCGCTCGGCGACGCGTTCTCCCCGGGTCCGACGGGCACGAACGTCGGCGACGTCGCGTTCGTGCTGGCCCCCGGGGGCGAGCCGGCGGCGACCAAGTCCCTGGCGATGTCCGCCGAGATGGAATAGCCCGGAAAGGCAGACGCCGTAGCATCGGCGCGTGGCGCGCGTCCTCTTCCTCGCGACGAACCGGGAGCGGACGCCGTTTCCCGTGATGCCGGTGGGGCCCGCGATCGTCGCGGCGCACACCACCCGCGCGGGTCACAGCGCCCGCGTCCTGGACCTGATGTTCGAGAAGGATCCCGAAGCCGCCGTGCGGCGCGCGGTCACGGAGTTCCGGCCCGAAGTCGTGGGCGTCTCGCTCCGCAACATCGACAACTCGGACCTCATCGAGACGAAGTACTACTTACCCGAAGTCGAGCCGCTCCTCGCAGCTCTCCGCGCCGTCGCGCCCGGAGTACCCGGCGGTCCGGTAGGACCGCTAAGGAATCCCTCCGGGATTCCCGTGATCCTGGGCGGCGCCGCGACGTCGATCGAGCCCGAGGCGCTCCTCCGCCTCTGGGGACCCTCGGGCCGGAACCTCGTGGACGCGCTCCTCACGGGCGACGCGGCGCGCCGCTTCCCCGAGCTCGTCTCGAAGCTCGCCGCGGGCGAATCGCCGGCGTCGCTGTCCCCGCCCGCCCCCCGCCGCATCTCCCCGAACGGCCCGTTCGAGCACCCGCCCGCAGGGCCCCCCGAGCCCCTCCACGGCCTCGAGGACGCCGCGCTGTTCGACCACACCGACATCGCCCGCTACGACCGGCACGACGGCGTGTACCCCATCCAGACCCGCAGGGGCTGCGCGTTCACGTGCACGTACTGCACGTACGGCTCCCTCGAGGGCCTCAGAACCCGATATCGCACACCCGAGGAGGTCGCTCTCGAGATCGAGCGCGCCGTGGCCCACGGTGTGAGGCGGTTCGAGTTCGTGGACGCCGTCTTCTCCCATCCCGCGGCGCATGCGCGCGCCGTGCTCCACGAGATCGTCCGCCGGGGCCTTTCAAAAAAGGTGGAGCTCTCGGCCGCCGGCCTGAACCCCGTGGGCGTCACGGAGGAGCTCATCGCGCTCATGCGGAAGGCCGGCTTCACCAGCGTCTCGGCCACGGTGGAGGGCGCCTCGACGGCGATGCTGGAAAGGCTCCAGAAGGGCTTCGACCGGGAGGGCGTCGCACGGCTCGCTTCCTGGCTCCCGAAGCACGGGATCCGCACGGTGTGGATCTTCCTCATCGGCTCGCCGGGCGAGACGCGGGAGACGGTCGAGGAGACGTTCGCGTTCATCCACGAGTACATCTCGAAGAAGGACCTCGTCTACATCACGAACGGGGTGCGGGTGTATCGGGGAACCGGCCTCCACCGCCGGCTCGTAAGCGAGGGAAAGCTGGCCGAAGACGCGAACCTCCTCGAGCCCGTGTTCGCGTTCTCGGAAACGCTCCCTCGCGACTGGTACCTCGCGCGCCTCCTCGCGTTCAGCCGCGTGCACCCCAACGTGGTGAACTCGTTCGAGGCCGGCCAGCCCATCGTGGAGACGCTCGCCCGCGTCCTCGGGCGCCTGCCTCTCCCTCGTCCGCGCTGGAGGCTCCTGCCTGCCATTCGCCGAATCGGCTCGCCGTTCCGCGCCGTACGGGCCGACGCGTTGTCGTCCTCGCCCTGGCCCGTCGTCGTCGCGCGATAGCTCGAGCACCTCCCCAAAACGAAAACGCCGGCCCGAAGGCCGGCGTTCCCAGGGAGGGATGCTGTTCTTACCAGCCGTGGTAGGTGGG
>CAZXSG010000013.1:9263-16743 GCA_964643185.1 uncultured Holophagales bacterium | reverse complement strand
GCCTCCCGTGCCGCCGAAGTAGTACAGCCACGGGTTGCCGGGCACGCCGGCCACGGCCGTGACGCGCCCTCCGCGGAACGGCCCGATGTTCCGGTACGCGAGGCCGGGGAACCGGTCCTGGAATGCCGGCGTGGGGGCCGGCGTGGGCGAGGCCGCGGGCGGTGCGGCGACGAGCGGGAGAGCGATCAGCGCGAGGAGCGGGGCGAGCGGGCGGAGCTGCATGGCGAAAGAGGATAACGGCCGGCGGGGCAGGCGGCCGCGCACGGCCATGCTAGCTTTCCGCGATGTCGGGATGGACCGGCTCGGGAGGCGCGATCGCCGAGCCGGAGGCCGGCGACACGGGCCGCGCCCGGTGGCTGCGCCTCTCGCGCTTTCGCCAGTACTGGCGGGAGAAGCTCACGACGTTCGGCTCGAAGGTGCACGCGCCGCTCCGCGAGGGCAACCGCGTGGCGCTCTACGAGGACGGCGGCAACGTTCTCGAGGCCTGCCGGACGCTCATCACCGAGGCCCGCCGCTCGATCGACGTCGAGATGTACATCTGGGCCGAGGACGAAACGGGAATCGAGATCGCGGAGTTGCTCGGCGCGGCGGTCGCCCGCGGCGTGAGCGTCCGGGTGCTCTACGACGCGGTGGGCTGCTGGGAAGGGACATACCACCTGCAGGAGCTCGCGGCTCGCGGGGCCGAGGTGGTGCCGTTCCATCCGGTGGGGCCGTTCGCGTTCCGCGGCAACCCCAACAGCCGGAACCACAGGAAGCTCCTCATCGCCGACGACACCGTCGCGATCGTGGGCTCGCAGAATTTCTCGAACGAGTACGACACGCTCCGCTTTCCGGGTGGCTTCCGGGACGTCGGCCTGGGCCTCTCGGGTCCGGTCGTCGAGGACCTCGCACGGGACTTCCGGCGCGTCTTCCGAAAGGAGACGGGGAAGGCCCTGCCGCCGCCGCATTCGCCCCGCGCGGGTTTCGAGCCGCCGGCGATGCTCGGCGAGCCCGCCTCCGTGCAGATGGTGAGCGGCGTGAAGCGCGGCGAGCGCGGCGCCATGAGGGCGCTCTACCTCACCGTCCTCCGGCAGGCCGTCACCGAGATCGTGCTCCTGAACGCCTACTTCGTGCCGAGCGTGAGGCTCATCCGCGCGTTCGCCCGGGCCGCGCGGCGCGGTGTGCGGGTGGTCCTTGTCCTGCCGGGCATGAGCGACGTCCCGCTCGCGCAGGCGGCGATGCGCTTCACCTACGGCCGGCTCCTCGCCGCCGGCGTCGAGATCTGGGAGCGCCAGCACCGGGTGCTGCACGCGAAGGCCGTTGTGGTGGACCGCGCGCTCGCCGTCGTGGGGAGCGCGAACCTCGACGCCCGGAGCTTCATCCACAACCTCGAGCTGAACGTGAACGTGCACGACAGCGAGCTCGCGGCCCGCCTCCTCGCGGCGATGGAGAAGGACATCGAGCAGAGCGTGAGGATCGACCGCGCGAGCCATGCCGCAAGGCCCCTCGCCGACCGGGTGCTTTCGTTCCTGGCCTATCTCCTCCGCTACTGGCTTTGAACCTGGGGGGGTCTCGATCCCTCCAGGCCCCCCACCGGGGAGAGAACCCGGAGGCCTGACGAGTGGCCGCGTTACAGTAAGGACATGATCGCCTTTCCCGCACTCGCCGTCCTCGCCGTCCTCGCCCTCGTCGCGCCCGGGGATCCCCACGGGGCGAAGCCCGGGTCCGTCACGCTGCCGCCCCTCTCCGCCGAGCGCCCCGCGAGCGGCCCCACGACCCTCAACGTGGGCTGCATCGTGCTTCCCGCCGGTTCCCAGGTGAAGGACGGCTCCGTGCCCGACATGGGGTTCGGCGAGATCCTGCTGCCCACGGGCCAGAGCCTCAGGTGGACGAACGGCAAGATCACGCCGCAGCCGAAGAAGGGCGAAAAGGGCGTCTCGAGCATCGACGTCGGGGGCAGCCCGCTCGCGTTCCGCCCGTCGCCCGGCGCGGGGCCCCGGGTTCTCCAGATGTCGTTCCGCGGCGCCAGCTTCTCGGCGAGCGTGAACGAGAAGCAGGCCACGCCGACCCCCGAGCTCATCGAGGTGATGCGCACGTACACGGCCGCCGCCTGCGCCAAGGCCAAGTAAGGGACGGATGCCGCCGCTCCTCCGGGCCCTTCGACCCGGGCAATGGACGAAGAACCTCTTCGTCCTCGCGCCGATCCTGTTCGGCAAGGCCGCCGGGGATCCCGAGCGGCTCACGGCGACCCTCCTGACGTTCGCGTGCTTCTGCGCGATCGCGTCGGCGCTCTACCTCGTGAACGACGTCGCGGATCGCGAGGCCGATGCCCTCCACCCGGTCAAGAGCCGCCGGCCGATCGCCTCAGGCGCGCTCTCGGTGAACACCGCGCTCGCAACGAGCGTCGTCCTCCTCGCCGCGGCCATGACCGCGCTCGCCCTGCGCGCCCCCGCGGCGCTGCCCTATGCGGCGGCCTATGCCGTGGTGGTCGCGCTCTACACGTTCGTGCTCAAGAAGGTCGCGCTCCTCGACGTCTTCGTGGTCGCTTCGGGCTTCGTGCTCCGCGTCCTGGCCGGGTCCGCCGCCGCGGCCGTCACGCCGTCGCACTGGCTGCTCCTCTGCACGTTCTTCCTGGCGCTCTTCCTCGCGCTCTCCAAGCGCCGCGGCGAGCTCCTCGGAAGCGGGGTCGCGTCGCGCAAGAGTCTCGACGGGCTCACCGTGAACCTCGTGGAGTCGCTCGAGAACGTCGCGACGGCGGTCACGATCGTCTCTTACGCGCTCTACACGGTGGCCCCCGAGACGATGTCGTGGTTCGGCTCGGACCGGCTCCTCTACACGGTGCCGTTCGTGGTCTTCGGCCTGTTCCGCTGGCGGGTCCTCGAGGTGCGCGGCGCAGGCGAGGACACGACGAACGACCTCTTCACCGACCGCGGGCTCCTCGCGACCGTGGTGGTCTGGGCCGCGACGTGCGCCGGATTGATCTATTTCGTCAGGTAGCAACGGATAATCCCCGGCCATGACCGACAACGTGCGGGATGGGGCAGACGCCCCGGACTCTCCCGAGAGGCGTCGTCTCTTCCTGGGCGCGTGCGCCGGGGCCTCGGCTCTCGTAGGCGCTTCGCTCGCCACAGTGGCGGGACGCGTGCTGCTCTCGCCGCTCACCGCGGCGACGGGCGGCGCCGGCAGCCGGCTCGACCTCGGCTCGCTCGCGGACTTCGAGTCCGTGAAGGCAGGCCACGGTCCCCGCGAGGTCGTGGTGGAGCAGCCGCTCGAGGACGGCTATTCCACGCGCAAGGTGAAGGCGCGCGTCCTCGTGGTGCGGGACGCGGGGTCCGCCTCGGGCCTGGCCGTCCTCTCGGCCACCTGCACGCACCTCGGCTGCGGGGTCGCCTGGAGCGCCGAGAAGAAGTCGTTCGTGTGTCCGTGTCACGGGGGCGTTTACGCGGAGGACGGCAGCGTGACGAGCGGTCCGCCGCCGAAGCCCCTCGCGCGCCTCACGTTCGTGGCCGAGGGCGGACGCCTCTCGCTGGATCCCTCGAAGGCCTCATGAAAGGCGTCCTCGACTTCCTCGAGACCCGCACGGGGCTCGTGACGCTCTGGGGTCACTTCGCGAACGAGAGGGTGCCGCGCCGCAGGGCCTGGCTCTTCACGCTCGGTTCGCTCGCGCTCTTCGCGTTCCTCGTGCAGTTCCTCACCGGGCTCCTCCTCGCGCTGCACTACGCCCCCACGCCCGACCACGCGCACGCGTCGGTGACGGCGCTCGAGTCGAAGGTCGCGGGAGGCTCCCTCGCCCGCGGGCTGCATCACTGGGGCGCCACGGCCATGGTGATCCTCGTGGCGCTCCACATGGTGCGCACGTTCTCGTTCGGCAGCTACAGGAAGCCCCGCGAGGCGAACTGGATCGTCGGGGTCGTGCTGCTCCTCGTGGTGCTCGCCTTCGGCTTCACGGGCTACCTCCTGCCGTGGGACCAGAAGGCCTACTGGGCCACGGTGGTCGGGGTGAAGGTGGCGGGCTCGGTGCCCGTCGTGGGCGAGGCGCAGGCGCGGCTCATGGCGGGCGGGCCCCAGGTGGGGGCCTACACGCTCACGCGCTTCTACACGATCCACGTGGTGCTCCTGCCCCTCGTGATGCTGGGCCTCATCGGCGCGCACCTCGCGCTCCTCCGGAAGCACGGACACGCGGGCCCCACCACGGGGCCCGATCCGCGCGAGCCGTTCTTCCCGTATCAGGCCGCGCGCGACGCGGTGATGGCGCTCCTCCTCCTGGGCGCGCTGCTGTGGCTGGCGGCGCGGCATCCGGCCCCGCTCGAGGCCGTCGCGGACCCGTCGGACACGTCCTACGTGCCGCGCCCGGAGTGGTACTTCCTGCCGCTCTTCCAGCTCCTCAAGTACTTCGAGGGGCCGCTCGAGCCGATCGGTACGGCCGTGCTGCCGGGCCTTGCCGTTGGGCTTCTCATGCTCGTGCCGTGGCTCGACCGCTCGAAGGAGCGCCGGCCCTCGAAGCGGAAGCCCATCCTCCTCGCGGGCGGGGTCTTCGGTCTCGTCACGCTGGGCCTCCTGGGCCTCGGCTGGATGGACAAGCCCGTGCCGAAGGGCCCGGTCGCGAGCGGCCGCAAGCGCGTTCCGCCGCCGCCCGATCCGCGCCTCATCGCGGGGGCGCTCGCGTACGAGAGCCGCGGCTGCGCGAGCTGTCACGGAGCCGAGGGTGCGGCCAAGCCCAGCGATCCCGCGGGCTTCGTCCTCGTGGGACGGCCCGTGACCTGGGCCGACGAGAAGCTCACGGCGCACATCCTCGAGAAGAGCCCGCCGGTGCCCACGCCAGGGCCGGACGACGAGGCCATCGATCCCGAGGCGGGGATCGCGCAGGCGATCGCGTTTTCCAAGCGCCTCACCGAGGGACCGCTCTCCGTGGCGGCGCTGCCCGCGCCCATCCGCGTGGGGGGAAACGCCATCGACCGCGAGGACTGCCGCAACTGTCACCACGTGTACGGCGAGGGCGGCTCGCGCGGCCCCGCGCTCGAGAAGCTCGCGGGCCGCCACGACGCGGCCTGGCTCGTCACCCACTTCAAGGATCCCAAGAGCGTCGTGCCCGACTCGAAGATGCCGTCGTACAAGTACCTCTCGGACGAGGAGCTCTCCGCGATGGCGCCGTACCTCCTGGCCCTGCCCTGATGGAATCGTTCACTCGCGTGTACCACGCGCGCTGGGGCGACATGGACGGCAACGGCCACATGGCGAACCGCGCCTACCTCGACGTCGCGGGCGACGCGCGGATGCTGTACTTCGCGTCCCGCGGGTTCTCCATGCGCGAGTTCGAGAGGCTGCGGGTCGGCCCCGTGATCCGCAAGGACGTCCTCGAGTACTTCCGCGAGACGAAGCTGCTCGAAGAGCTGACGGTCGGCGTCACGCTCGCGGGCCTCAGCGCCGACGGCTCGCGCTTCTCGATCTGCAACGAGTTCCATGGCCACGCGGGTCACGCGGGCAAGCTCGTCGCCCGGGTTACGAGTGACGGCGGCTGGCTGGACCTCGACGCCCGCAGGCTGGTGGCGCCGCCCGAGACCCTCGCCCCAATCCTCCGCGAGCTGACGCGCACGGAGGACTTCGCCGAGATCCCGCCTCCGAAGCCGTGAGGCCCGGAACCGCCTCCGGCCCGCGGGTTTTCCTGCTCTGCGGACGCTCGTTCTCGGGGAAGTCGACGCTCGCGGCGCGTCTGGCCGCGGCCACGGGCGCGCTCGTCGTGAGCCTCGACGCCCTGAATCTCGAGCGGGGGCTCGTGAGCGGCGACGGCGTTTCGGCGGAGGAATGGGGAAGGACGCACGAGGAGGCCCGGGGGCTCCTCGCGCGCGGCCTCGCCGAGGGTCGCGACGTCGTGTTCGACGACACGGCCTGCTTCCGGTTCCTGAGGGACGACGTGCGGCGCGTGGCGGCGGCAGCCGGGGCAGAGGCCGCCCTGCTCTTTCTCGACGTTCCGCGAAGCGAGCTCGAGGCGCGGCGCGCCGCGGCCGCCCGCGCCGCGAGCCGGGTGCCCGTGCGCGACGAGGTGTTCGCCCGCCACGTCGACGAGTTCGAGGAGCCCGGCGCTGACGAGGCACCGATCCGCCTCGCTTCCGAGGCCGGCGTCGCGGCGTACGTGGAATCACTGAGGCCGAAGGAGATCGCATGACGGAAACCGGACCGGAGTTCGCCGCCTACTGGAGAAACGTCCGCGCGCGCACCATGCGTCTCTTCGAGCTCGTCTCCGAGGAAGACCTCGAGTGGACGCCCGGGCGATCCCAAGGGATCGCCTCAGGCAGTCCTGCCGGACTGCCCGTGCCCGGGAAGTTCACGTTCGGGGATCTCTTCCGCCATCTCGCCGGAATCGAGCGGTTCATGTACGGCGAGAACGCGCGGGGACTGCCAAGCCGCTATGCGGGGCACGGCGTCGAGCTGGCCGCCGGCAAGGACGCCGTCCGCGCATTCGTCGAGCGTCACCACGCCGAGACGTGCGCGATCCTCGAGGCGCTCACCGCCGAGGATCTCGCGGCCCGCTGCACCACGCCCGGAGAAACTCCGATCACCGTGTGGAAGTGGCTGCGGGCCATGGTCGAGCACGAGGCGCATCACCGCGGACAGATCTCGCTGATGCTCGGGCTCCGCGGCCTCTCCCAGCCGCCGCTCTACGGGCTCACCGAGGAAGAGGTGGCGGCGCGGGCCGCCAGGTGAGACCGGCCGGAGAGCGCAGCACGACGTAGGGCCCGACCGGGTTGACGCGCAGGTTCACGCCCCGCGCGATCGCGTCGCGCCAGACCTGGCCCGCGCGGGGATCGTTCGCGAAGAAGACCCATACAGCGGCGGGATCCGCGTTTGCCGCGCGCGTGTACGCCGGCCAGCGATCCCAGTCGTCGAAGATGCCGAGGACGACGGCGCCGCCGCTCCGGAACGTGAGCGCGTAGGAGATCCAGTAGCTCGAATAGCCGTGCTTCACTCCCTCCCTCTCGAGGAACGCCGTGAGCGTGCCCGGATCGTCGACGGGCTCCGGCCCGATCGCGGACCGCGCCGTCAGAACGGGAAGGGTCAGCCAGAAGGCGGCGAGGAGGGCGGCAAGGCGGGGACGCGCGGCGGGCAGCGCCGCCGCCAGCACGAGGCCGAGCACCGGCAGCGAGGGGAGGAGGTAACGTCCCGAGACGACGCCCTCCGGGTTCTTCGAGACGACGAAGAGGACGGCGTTCGCGAGCGGGATCAGGAGCGCCGCCTCGAGCGTCCCGAGCCTCCGCGCCCGCAAAGAGCGAACGCCGACGAGGACGAACGCCGCGAGCGCGCTGAGGATGAAGATCGCGGCTGCACCCCGCAGGAACGGCCCTGCGCTGCCGAGCAGGTAGACGCGGTCCCCGCTCTCCTTCGTGTCGAGGCCGCGGGCAGCGGGGAGACTGTCCGTCGGCCGCATGGCGGCGTTTAGCAGCGCCTGCGGCGGGGCCGCGGGCCGCGAAGACGCCCGCCCCCCGCCCGTGTAGCCAAGCCGCGG
>CAZXSG010000013.1:0-9253 GCA_964643185.1 uncultured Holophagales bacterium | reverse complement strand
CGGGCATTGCGGGGTTTCCGGGCGCCTGCGACGGGGACGCGGGCGGGTGGGAGACCCGCGCCGGGCCGGTATAGCCGACTGCGATGCGGTGGAGCTTGGGCGCGAAACCCAGGAGGAACCCGATCGCGAGAGGGAGTGCCAGGGCGAGGTGCAGGCGCCGCCGCTCTTTCAGGAAGAAGAGCGCCGCGAAGGCCCCGAGGGCGGCGAGCGTCACGAGAAAGAGCGAGTAGCGGTAGAGCCCCGCGCCAAGGACGAGACCCAGGAGACCAGCGCGGCGCGGGGTGGGGCTCTCGAGGAGGCGATCGAGCGCGAGGAGCGCGAGCGCCGTGAAGAGGAGCACCGTCGCGTAGGCGCCGCTCGAGCGCGTGGTGAACACGACGGCCAGCGGCGAAACGACGCTCGCGAACGCGGCCGCGAGCAGCCCCCGCGCGTCGCTTCCGAGAAGGCGCCGCGCCACGAAGAACAGGCTCACGAGGAAGAGCAGGAAGACCGTGTGGGTCGCGAGCCGGAACGCGAGCGCGTGAAAGCCCAGCACCTTCACGAAGGGAATCGCGAGGAACGCCTCGAGGAGGCCGTAGTTCGTCGCGTCCCAGCCGAAGAACGAGAACCGCTCTCCCGCGAGGAGCTGTCCGATCGCGAGCGCGTTCGCGGCCTCGTCGGAGTTGAACGTCACCCGCGCGGCCCGGAATGAAGGGACGCGAACGAGCGTCGCCAGGGCGAGAACCAGAAGCAGGCCGAGTGCCGAGCGGGAAACCCCGGAACCGAGTTTCCGAATCAGTTGCCCTTCTTGGCCTTGAAGGCCTTCAGGTCGAGGTGCACCTCCATCAGCCGCTGGAACTCCTCGGGCGAGATCGAGGCGACCTGCCGGCCCGTCTCGAACTCGATGTTCTCGAGCACCTGACTCCACACGAGCTCCCGCCGTGCGACCTCGTCGAGGTCTCTCACCTTGCCGAAGTCCTGCACGAACTTGTTGTGGCGGCAGAGCATGCGGAACGCGAAGAGCGTGTTGGGGCGGCGGATGGGGAGTCCCAGGATGCGCACGTCGTTGCCGACGTCGTGGATCGGCTGGCCCCACTCGCCGTAGCCGCCGAAGATCGTCGCGAGCTTGTCGAGCGCGTTCGCGAGCTTGGGCTCCTTCATCTTCTCGAGCGCGATCTTCATGAGCGGGAGCGTGAAGTTGCGGAACAGCGTCGGGTCCGTCAGGCGGACGTCGATGCCGATCTCCTCCTTCGTGATGCGCACGATGTCCTCGGTGCGGATGCGGTTGTCCGTCGCGAGGTGGATGCGCTCGCCGATCGCCTCGGGCACCACGAGCGCCGCGATGATGCCGGCGACGACACGGTCCACCGGCACCAGGTTGAGCTCGGCGGTCGCGTCACCGGGGAACGCCATGGCGACCGCCGCGATCATGCGGGCCTTCGAGCGGCCCACCATGTCGGTCGCGAGCTTGTCGATCTGGTCCTTCGAGCGGCCGAACGCGTTGATGGGCGCGTTCACGACCTTGGTGTCGCCGTAGTTGTTGCCCGTGCGGGAGTGCCCGATCACGATCGACGGCAGGAGCTGCGCCACGCGGAGCCCCTTCTCGATCATGAAGCGGTCCGTGTCGATCGAGGCCATGGCCTTCGTGAGCTCGTAGTAGTTGTTGTAGAAGGCGCGCGGAAACGCGAGCGCGTTCTCGAGGGCCATCGAGCGCTTCTTGCGGCCGTGGATGTAGGAGGTCTCGATCGCGATGTGGTTGATGAACGACGAGCCCTTGGCGTTCTGCACGCGGTGCGCGAGCTCCAGCGCGTTGCGCGCGCCCAGGACGTTCGCGCGGTAGCTGTTCTCGTACGTGTCGTCGAACGAGACGCTGGCCGCGCAGTGGACGATGTGCGTGAGCGTTTTCTCGAGCTTCGCGAGCTCGGCGTCGGGAATGCCGAGGTTCGGCCTCTCGATGTCGCCGTCCACGAAGCGGAATTTCCTCGCCCGGGCGCCGGTGATCCCGAGACGATGGAGCAGCTGGGCCCCGCGCTGCTGGGGCGACAGGACCTTCACGACCTCCTTGGTCTTGTGGTCGCGGATCTTCTCGGGGCGGAGCGCGCAGACCATCTGTGCGATGTTCTTGTCGTCCGCCGCCTGGACGAGGATCTCCTTGCCGAGGAAACCGGTCGCGCCCGTGAGGAGCACCTGCAGCTTCGGAGCCCGGCCGCGCGCCTTGAGCGCCGCGCGGGCCTCGGCCTGGAGCCTGGCGACGCGGCCCTTGACCTCTTTCTCCGAGAGGTGCGAGGGCTCACGGAACTGGAAGATGTAGCTCCTCTCGGCGACGCCCATGAGCTTCTTCGTCTGCTTCTCGACGGCCTTCAACCCGGTGGCCTTGCCGAGCGACTCGGCGAGGGAGCCCGCCAGGGCGTTCATGCGGCGGAGGCCGTCCTTGACGGCGTCCTCGTTGCCCGTGAGCTGGATGGCGCGGCTCGCCAGGAACTGCGCCGTGACCTCGACGGGGTTCTTGTCGCGGTGCGCGTGGACGAGGAGCTCCTCGGGATCGATCGGCCGGAGGATCTCCTTGCGGGTGTTCAGGCTGATCTTCGCGATGTAGCGCGAGGGAGAGCTCTCCCACAGCATTTCGCCCTTCGGGTTGAAGGTCGGCTCGATGTCGGGCTTCGTCTCCGGGGCTTCCGCAGTCGACTCGGCCGTTGCCTCGGCCGCGCGGGCTCTCTTCGTTGCCATGTGGTGTTCCTCCGCCGGGGCGCGCTCGATTCTCGCCTTTTTGGCCCCGAACGGGAGAATCGGCCCATGAGCGACGTTCCAGAATCACCGCAGTCCCGGGTCGTGATCCTCGGAGGCGGCTTCGGCGGCCTCGCCGCGGCCCGCGCCTTCGCGAGCCTTCCCGTCAGCGTCACGCTCCTCGATCGCCGGAACTTCCATCTGTTCCAGCCGCTCCTCTATCAGGTGGCGACCGGGGGTCTGTCGCCCGCGAACATCGCGGCGCCGCTCCGCTCGATCCTGAAGAACGAACGCAACGTCACGGTGTTCCTCGGCGAGGCTGTGGACCTCGACGTTGCGGGCCGCAGGGTGGTGCTCGAGGATGGCAGCGCGCTCGGCTACGACGTCCTCGTGGTGGCGGCGGGCGTGCGGCACAGCTACTTCGGAAAGCCCGAGTGGGAGGCGTTCGCGCCCGGCCTCAAGACGATCGAGGACGCGACCCAGATGCGGCGCCGGATCCTCCTCGCGTTCGAGAAGGCCGAGCGTGCGGAGGACCCGGCGGAGCGCCGCGCCGAGCTCACGTTCGCGGTCGTGGGCGCGGGCCCCACGGGGGTCGAGCTCGCGGGCTCCCTCGCCGAGATCGCGCGGCACACGCTCGCGCGGGATTTCCGCCGCATCGATCCTGCGGAGGCGCGCATCCACCTGCTCGAGGCCGGGGACCGCATTCTCGCGGCCTTCACACCCGACCTCGCCGAGAGCGCCCGGCGCTCGCTCGCGGGGCTCGGCGTCACGGTCGAGACGGGCTCGAAGGTCCTCGACATCGACGCGGCCGGCGTCACGCTCTCGCGCACGGGCGCGCCGCCCGAGACGCTCGCGTGCCGGACGGTTCTCTGGGCCGCCGGCGTCGAGGCCTCACCGCTCGGGAAGGCGCTCGAGAAGGGAGCCGGAGCAAAGCTCGACCGCGCGGGCCGCGTGCACGTCGGGAGCGACTGCAGCGTTCCCGGGCATCCGGAGATCTTCGTGATCGGGGATCTCGCGCACCACGAGGACGCAAAGGGAAAGCCGCTGCCCGGGGTCTGCCAGCCCGCGATCCAGCAGGGCCGCCACTGTGCGAAGGTCGTCGGCGCGCGGCTCACGGGCCGCCCTGCGCCCCCGCCGTTTCGCTACTTCGACCTCGGCAACATGGCGACCATCGGGCGGGCGGCGGCGGTGGCCGACATCTTCGGCCTCAGGTTCGGGGGGTTCATCGCCTGGCTCGGGTGGCTCTTCGTGCACCTCATGAACCTCGTGCTCTTCGCGAACCGCCTCCTCGTCTTCGTGCAGTGGGGGTTCAGCTATCTCTCGTGGAACCGCACGGCGAGGCTCATCACCGAGGTCGAGCCTCCGGGCCGGGACCGATGAGCGAAAGGAGCTCCGGGACTTCCTCCGCGGGCCTCGGGGGGGAGACCAGGAACCCCTGAAAGCGGTCGCAGGCGAGGCGCTCCAGCTCGGCCAGCTGAGCCGCCGTCTCCACACCCTCGGCCACGACGCCGAGGCGCAGCTCGTGAGCCAGCGAGACGAGCGAGCGCACGATCTCGGCGCCGGCGGGGTTCTCGCGCATCCGCGCGATGAAGCTCCGGTCGATCTTGAGCGCGCTGACGGGCAGGGCCTGAAGCAGCCCGTACGTGGAGAAGCCCGTGCCGAAGTCGTCGAGCAGGACCCCCACGCCGAGGCTCCGGAGGCACTCCACCACGCGGCGCACGTGGGGCGTGGGCTCGAGCGTGAGGCTCTCGGTGATCTCGACCTCGAGGCTCGATGGGGGGGCGCCGGACAGCTCGAACGCACGGAGCACGTCGGCCACGAGATCGCCCTCGGTGAAGTGGCGGGGCGAGACGTTCACCGACACGCTGAGGGAGCCGGCGGCCGGATGACGCTGCCTCCAGCTCTGGAGCTGCAGGAGGGCCTCGACGAGCGCCCAGCGGCCGACCGGCGCCGCGAGGCCGCACTCCTCGACGATGGAGACGAAACGGCCCGGGAGCACGAGCCCCAGCTCCGGATGCCGCCAGCGCAGGAGCGCCTCGAAGCCCACCAGCCGGCCGTCCGACACGGCCAGCATGGGCTGATAGTGGAGCGTGAGCTCGTCCCGCGTGAGGGCGTGGCGCAGACCGTGCTCGAGCTCGAGCCGCTCGTCCACATCCCGCCGGAGCGCGGGCTCGTAGACCTCGCGGCGGGCGCGGCCCGCGGCTTTGGCACGGTAGAGCGCGAGGTCGGCGTTCCGCAGGAGGTCGTCGGGCCCGTTGCCGTGAACGCCGCCGAGCGCGATGCCGATGCTCACCGTGCACGGGACCTCGCGGCCTCCGGCTCGCACCGGCACGGTGAGGTCGGCCGCGATGCGGTCGGCCACACCGCCCGCCTCGTCCACGGAGCGGACGGGGTCCAGGAGCACCGTGAACTCGTCGCCGCCGAAACGCGCGACGGTATCGCCGGGACGCACCGCGCCCTCGAGGCGCCGCGCGACCGCGACGAGGAGATCGTCTCCCACGGGATGCCCGAGGCTGTCGTTCGCGATCTTGAAGCGATCGAGGTCGAGGAAGAGCACGGCGAAGCCGTCGTCCTCGGACGTCCGCCGCCTTCGGAATGCGTGCTGCAGCCGGTCCAGGAAGAGTGCCCGGTTGGGCAGCCCCGTGAGCGCGTCGTGCAGGGCCTCGTGCCGGAGGCGGGCCTCGGCCTCCCGTGCGTGCGTCACGTCGCGCATCACGATCACCGCCCCGAGCCGCTCGCCGCCGGGCGAGGCCAGCGGCCCGCCGCTCGCCATCACGTGCCGTGCCGGGGTGCCGGGCCGCACGATCGCCATCCGGCGCTCCCTCACGGTCTCTCCGGCGAGGGCCCGCGCCAGGGGTACGTCGGCCGGTGAGAGCGGCGTGGTGCCGTCGTCCTCGAAGAGGTCGTATCTCTCCGGCCAGCTCTCCTGCCGGAGCGGCTCGGGGGCCGCGCCGTGCCACTCCCGCGCCGCGCGGTTGAAGAGCACGAGGTGGCCCGCACCGTCGCACGCGACGACGCCCTCGGAAACGCTCTCGAGGAGCACCCGGCGGAACTCGGCCTCGCGACGAAGGGCCTCTTCGGCCTCGCGGCGCGAGGTCGTGTCGATGAGCGCGCCGGCGAGTCTCAGGGGGCGCCCATGCGCGTCGCGGATCGCCTTGGCGCGGAGGAGGAACGCGCCGAGGTCCCCCGACTCCCTGCGGATCCTGACGTCGAGATCGAACGGCTGGTCGAAGGCGAGGTGGTTCTCGAGCGAGCGCAGGAACCGGTCCGCGTCGTCGGCCGGCATGAGCGTCGAAAGGTCCCGGAACCTCAGCGGCGGGGCCTGGCTTCCCCGTCCGAGAAGCTGGAACGCGCGATCGGACCACTCCACGTGATCCAGAGCCATGTCCCATTCGAAGATCCCGTCGCCGGTGGCGTCGAGGACGAGACGGAGGCGTTCGTGGCTGAGGCGCAGGGCCTCCTCCGAACGGCGGCGCGAGGTCACGTCCCGGGCCTCGAGGAGGAGGCCGGCGATACCCGGATCCTCGAGCGCGTTCTGCAGGTTCGCCTCGAAGGAGCGCCACGACCCGTCCCGGTGTCTCACGCGAACGTCGAGCGCGAACGAGAGGCGCGGGGTGACGGCGACGGTGCGCACGGCGGCCCGGAGGCGGGGGGCGTCGTCGGGATGGACGAAGTCGTCGAGCCGCTCGGCGAGGAGGTGCGCAGGAGGCTGGCCGAGGACTCCGGCCGAAGCGGAGTTGACCCAACGGACGGAGCCCTCGGCGTCGAGCACGATCAGGAGATCCTGCTTGCGCGCGACGAGCGCGCGAAGGAGCGTCCCGGTTCCACCCAGGTCGCGGGTGAAGCGGCGCGCGTCGAACGGCTCGGCCGCCCCTTCGATGAGAACGATGCTGCCGTCGGGCGCGCGGAGAGCGTGGGCGTTCTCGCTCACGAAAAAGAGCCCACCGTCGCGGCGCAGCCAGGCGCTCTTGAAGTCGCTCACCTCGCCGTCTTCACGCAGGGCTTCGAGGAACTCCTCGCGAGGGTGGTCCCGGGAGAACCCTTCCCGGGAGAGGTCCCGTCGCAGGAGCTCGTCGACGCTCGGATAGCCGAGCTCTCGGGCGAGCTGCGGGTCGGCCGAGAGGATCCGTCCTTCCACTGTGGTGCGGTAGAAGCCGGCGCGCTCGGACGACGGAGGGCCTTCGGGCTGCATGTGCTTCGGTGCGTACGAGACCGCCGCGAGAACGGATCAGTCGATTCGATCTCCGGAGGAGCTTCGTCTGGCGTATGTTCAACGTATGTCGGACGAAGCACCCGGGCGATCCGAACGGATCGCCATCGGCGATCCGGCGGGACCGCCGGGACCGCTGAGGCGCATCCTGCACCTCGACATGGACGCGTTCTACGCGTCCGTCGAGCAGCGGGACCGGCCCGAGCTGCGCGGAAAGCCCGTCGCGGTGGGCGGGGACCCCAGCCGGCGTGGGGTCGTCGCGGCGGCCAGCTACGAGGCGCGGGCGTTCGGCGTGCGCTCGGCCCTTCCCATGTCGCGGGCCGTCGCACTCTGCCCCTCGCTGCAGATCGTGAAACCCGATATCGCCCGCTACAAGGCCGTGTCGAGCGAGGTCTTCGCGCTCTTCCGCGAGGTGACGCCGCTCGTCGAGCCGCTCTCCCTCGACGAGGCCTACCTCGACGTCACCGAGAACGCCTGGGGCGAGCCGCTGGGGATGAACGTCGCGAAGCGGCTCAAGGCCGCGATTCGCGAGAAGACCGGCCTGACCGCGTCGGCCGGGGTCGCGCCCAACAAGTTCCTCGCCAAGATCGCGTCGGGCTGGAAAAAGCCCGACGGGCTCACGGTGATCGCGCCAGAACGCGTCGAGGCGTTTCTGCAGAAGCTGCCCGTGGACGCGCTCTGGGGCGTCGGGCCGGTCACCGCCGGACGCCTCCGCGGCATCGGCTGCTCGCGCCTCGTGGACCTCAGGACCGTGGACGAGAACGCGCTCCGCAAGGCCGTCGGGAGCTTCGCGGAGGCGCTGAGGCGGCTCTCGTTCGGAGACGACCGTCGTTCCGTGCATCCCGATCGCGAGCGGAAGTCCGTGAGCAACGAGCACACCTACGACGACGATCTCGCCGATGCCGAAGCCATCAAGGCCGAGGTGGTGCGGCTCGCGCGGCGCACGGCAGGGTATTGCGCGGCGCGCGGAATCCGCGCGCGCACGGTGACGCTCAAGGTGCGCTACGGCGACTTCACCACGATCACGCGGAGCCAAACGGAGAAGCCCGCGACGTTCGACGCGGACGCGCTCGCGGAGCGAGCCGCGCGCCTCCTCGAGCGAACCTCCGCGGGAGCTCGTCCCGTGCGGCTCCTCGGGGTCGGGGTCCATGGTCTCGAGGGCCCGGAGGGGACGGATCCCGCCGCGCCGGCGGGGGAACGGGAACGCGACCTCCTCCCGTTCCCGGATCTGGATCCCGGTTGATCTCGCGCTAAGAATCGACGCCCGGCAGGGCCACGCACGGCGGGACCCTCTCGAGCACGACGGGGGTCCGCTCTCCGGCAAAGACGGACGCTGCCGCTCCGAGGGCGAAGCCCATCGCGGAGGTCAGCGCCACCGCCCAGTAGGCCGCGATTCCGGCCGTCGCGAAAGGGAGGCCGCGAGCGGACGCGAAGAACGTGAAGAGCCTTCGGTTGGTCGCGATGAAAGCGGCGGAGGAGGAGCCGGAGACGGCGAGGAGCCCGGGCGCGAGCTCGGCGGGTGCGATCGGAGCCGCGAGGGCGGCGGTGGCGCCGACGGCCGCGAGTGCGACGCTGATCCGCGACGACCAGCTCGTCGCGAGGTCGTCGGGGAACTCGCGGGTCCTGAGGATGAGCTGGGTCCAGGGAACGGAGCGGCGCAGGAGATCGGTGCGGAGGATCTCGAAAGGCGTCCAGCGCTTGAGATGCTGCACCTGAAGATCCCGCCGGAGAAGGATCCGGGCGTTCATCCGGCGCAGCCGATAGCCCAGCTCGACGTCCTCGATGGAGGAATCCCGATACCTCGGGTCGAACCCGCCCGCGGCGTGGAACGCCCGCGCGCGCAGGGCGCCGCAACCCGTCCAGAAGGTCGAGGCCTCCGTGCGCCCGTTCTGGTGCACGAAGTGGTGCAGGAGGTTTCGAAACTGGGAGAAGAACCCGGGCTCCTTCGGGAGCGCGTCGTACGAGCCGAAGACGGCGTCGACCGAAGCGTCGGCGAACGACTCCTTCACCGCGGCCACGAGATGGCGCGGCACGACGACGTCGGCGTCGATGAAGAGGAGAATCCGGCCGGAAGCCCTCTGCGCTCCGAGATTGCGCGCCTCGGCGGGACCCCGATGGGGCTGCACCAGGAGCATCTCGTTGCCGGAACACGGGCCCAGGATCTCCCGAGCACGAAGCAGACCCTCCTCGCCGTCGAGGACCACCAGGAGCTCGTCAGCCGGTTGATCGAGTGCCCGCAATGCCGCGATGCAGCTTTCGAAGCGTTCATCCGGTTCGTGTACCGGCACGATGACCGGGAGCGGCAGACTGCGCGAACGAGCAACGGATCTATGGGCCGGT
>CAZXSG010000012.1:0-16753 GCA_964643185.1 uncultured Holophagales bacterium | reverse complement strand
GGGGAGGCGGCGGAGGCGGCGTCACGGCGGCCGGCGACGCGACCTGCAGCGTGAAGCGACCGAGCGGCGTCACGCGGCCGTCGCGCCCCACGAGCGACACCGAGATCTCCGAGGGGCCGGGAGGCAGCGGGAAGAGGTCGCCGCGATAGCGATATCGGTTTCCAACGGGCTCGAAGAGATCGGTGATGTCGTTCTTCCCGAGCAGCACGAGAATCCGGCCTTGGCTGGCGGGGACCAGCGGCTCGACGACGAGCTCGATGCGTGTGCGCGGCGGGACGGGCTCCGGCACCTTGCGGTCCAGTGAAACCGTGATGCCCTGCGCGGTCGCCAGCCCGGGGACGAAGAGCGTCAGGAGCAGGACGAGAAAACCCGCGGTCCGCATGGAACGCTGCCCGGCGTGTGAATCCATCTGCCTCCCCGTTTTGTGGGCGTATTCTGGCCGAGAAACCCTCCATGAGAACGGCCAACCGTGCCTGGGGCATCGCCATCCTCGCAGCAGTAGCGGCCGGTTGCGCGAAGCGCGCTCCCATCGGCGTCCCACCCGTGAGGACGCTCACGGTTTCCGTGCGGGCCGACGTGTCGGACTTCTTCCCGAGCGCCGGCCTCCTCAATGAGGGCTGGACGCTGGACGTCAACGGCCACGTCTTCGAGGGGCTCTCGCGCTTCGACAGGCACCTCGTGCCGCGTCCGGCGCTCGCGCAGAGCTGGCGCAGCCCCGACGACCTCACGTGGGTCTTCACGCTCCACGAGAAGGCGCTCTTCGCCGACGGCACGCCTGTGACCGCCGAGGACGTCGTGGCCTCCATCGGGACCTTCGTCGCCGGGCGCTTCCCGAGCACGTCCGACCTGGCCGGCAACGTCGAGCGCGTCACGGCGCTCTCCGCGCGCGAGGTCGAGATCAAAACCCGCGTCCCCATGCCGCTCCTCGCCGTCGGCCTCACGACGGCGTTCATCACGAAGAAGGCCGCGCTCGAAGGCAGCGCCCCGGCCGTCGGCGCGGGACCCTACCGTGTCGAACGATGGACGAAGGGGAAGGAGATCGTGCTCGCCGCGAACCCCTGGTACCACGCCGGTCCGCCCCCGTTTCCCAAGGTCGTGCTCGCCGTCGAGCCCGACGGCGCGGCCCGCGTGAACGCCGTGCTCTCCGGCACCGCGCAACTCGCCGAGCACGTGCCGTTTTCGGAGATGGGAGGCCTCGCCGCGCTCGGCAGCGTGCGGCTCGTGGTGGAGCCCAGCGTGCGCGTGCTGTTCCTGGGCTTCCGCGTCGACCGTCCGCCGTTCTCGGACCCGCGGGTTCGCCATGCCGTGCAGCTCGCGATCGACCGCGACGAGCTGAACCGCCGCGTTCTCGCGGGCAGGGCGTTCCCGGCCACGCAGGTCATCACGCCGGCCGTGGCGGGCTTCAACCCCGACATCGCCCTGCCGCCCACAGACCGCGCGGCGGCCCGGCGGCTCCTCGAGGAGGCCGGCCACAAGCGCGGCCTCGCCGTGACGCTCGAGGGCACCAACGACCGCTACGTCGCCGACGCCGAGATCCTGAAGGAGGCCGCCCGCCAGCTCGGGGAGGCGGGCTTTGCCGTGACGGCGAAGGCCGAGAGCAAGAGCACGCTCTTCCCGCGGCTCGAGGCGGGCGAGGTGCCGTTCTTCCTCATGGGCTGGAACAGCCCCACGCTCTCGGCGCGCGGCGCGCTGCTGGATCTCTTCCGCTCGCCGTCACCGGGCAGCAACCGCAAGGCGAACCGCTTCCGCCTCGCCGACCCGGAACTCGACGCGCTCACCGACGGCAGCGAACGCGCGGCGAACCTCACCACACGGAGCGCGATCTACGCGAAGGCTCTCGCCCGGGTCGCCGCGCTCGACGTCGTGGTGCCGCTCGTCGTTTTGCCCGAGACGTACCTCGTCTCGAACGACCTTCTGTGGGAGCGCAGCCAGAACCTCAGGCTGGACGAGATCCGTCCAAAACCCTGAGCGGCTCTTTGGGCAGGAACATCTGGACGGCGAGGGCCACGAGGACGACCACGAAGCAGCCCACGACGTTGTACCAAAGGAACGAAAGCTTCGTGCTCGCGAAGCACCACACCACCGAGGCGAGGCCGCAGAGGCCGCCCACGAAGCAGGCCGTGCCGCCCACGCGCTTCACGTAGAACGCCAGCAGGAACATGCCGAGCATGGTTCCGTAGACGAGCGAGCCCAGGATGTTCACGGCCTCCACGAGCGTGCCCATGCGGTTCGCGAACATCGAGCAGGCCACGGCCACGAGCCCCCAGAAGATCGTCGCGAGCTTGGAAACGAAGAGCGTGTGCTCGTCGGGACGATCCTTCTTCCCGAAACGCATCGTCACGTCAACGACCGTCGACGACGCGAGCGCGTTGAGCGCGGCCGAGTTGGACGACATGGCCGCCGCGAACACGACCGCGAGGATGAGGCCCACGAGGCCCGTGGGCAGGTGGTTCAGCACGAACGTGAGGAACACGTAGTTCGTGTCGTTCGTGTCGGTCTTCTTGCCCGAGGACTTCACCAGCGAAACGGTCTTCTTGCGAACCTCCTCGAGCTCGCTCTGCTTCACGCGAACCTCGGTCTGCGCGGCGGCGAGGCCCGGCGCGTCCCCGGTCTTGCGGGCCGTGAGGAGCCGTTCGAGAGCCGCGTTCTTCTCCGCGTAAACGCGGGCGTGCTCGGCGGAGACGGCCTTGAATTCCGCGGCCTTCGGTCCGTTCTCGAGCCGCCGCGTTTCCACGGGGTTGAAGAACACCGGCGGCGCCGTGAATTGGTAGAAGACGAAGACCATGAGCCCGACGCCGAGGATCGCGAACTGCATGGGCACCTTGAGGAGCCCGTTGAACAGGAGCCCCAGCCGGCTCTCCGTCACGGAGCGGCCGCCCAGATAGCGGCCCACCTGGCTCTGGTCCGTGCCGAAGTACGAAAGGGAGAGGAAGAACCCGCCGATGAGGCCCGACCAGATGTTGTAGCGGTTCGTGAAGTCGAGCGTGGTGTCCACGGTGTTGAGACGGCCCATCGTGCCCGCCACGTACAGTGCGTCCGAGAACGACACGTTGGCCGGAAAGCTCTTCACGATGACGAAGAAGGCAACGGCCATGCCCAGGATCGCAATGAGGAACTGGTGGGTCTGCGTCCAATTGACGGCGCGCGAGCCGCCCACCGTGGTGTACACGATGACGAGCCCGCCGATCACGAGGTTCGTGGTGTACACGTTCCAGCCGAGGAGCACCGACAGCACGATCGACGTTGCGTAAATGGAGACTCCCGTGGAGAGGCCGCGCTGGAACAGGAACAGGAACGCTCCGAGGCTGCGCGTCTTGAGGTCGAAGCGCTTCTCGAGGAACTCGTACGCCGTGTACACCTTGAGCCTGTGGAACATGGGCACGAACGTGACGCACAGAACGACCATCGCGAGCGGCAGCCCGAAGTAGAACTGTACGAAGCGCATGCCGTCGGCATAGGCCTGGCCCGGCGTGGAGAGAAACGTGATGGCGCTCGCCTGCGTGGCCATGATCGAGATGGCCACCGTGTACCAGGCCGTCTCGCGGCTCGACACGAGGTACTGATCCAGGCTGCCCTGGCAGCGGTTCTTGTAGGTCCCCCAGCCCACGATGAAGACGAGGGACGCGATGAGGACGATCCAGTCGAGAACGCCCATCAGGGTGCGAACGCCTTCGTGAGGAACCAGAAGGCCGCGATCTCCACGGCGAGAAGCAGGATCACGGCCGCGTAGAGGCGCGGCCAGGTGCCCAGGATCGGCGGGCGCTCCTCGGGCACTACTTCGCGCAAACGAGGTTCACGAAGAGTCTGTAGGCCCCGGTCACGCCCGCGGGGAGCTGGCGGAAGAACGAGTAGCCGGTGAATACGAACGCGCCCTTGCCGTGCTTCGCGTACAGGAGGCCGCCCTCGCGGGCGGGCTCGCCGGGATCGCTCGCGGCCAGTACAGCCGTGTACTTCGGGTCCCACTTGCCGGCGAAGTAGAGGCCGCGCTCCTGCACCCAGCCTTCGAAGTCCTTATCCGATATCGCGTTCGGCTTCGTGAGCAGAGGGCTCGCCTTCGCGAGGAACGTGACCGGGGCTTCCTCCACCGTGACGCGCTCGCGCGAGAGCTCGAACGGGTACGGGCCGAGGTCCTTCGTCACGAGGTCGCCGCCGCTCGTGTTGTATTGAACGACGAGCGTGCCGCCCTTCTCGACGTAACTGAGGAGCCTGGGCTGGAGCTGCTTGAGGCGCGGGCGCGTGTTGTAGGCGCGGATGCCGGCCACGATGGCGTCGTAGCGCGAGAGGTCCGAGCCCGCGAGGTCGTCGTCCGTGAGGAGCGTGACCTCCATGCCGAGCTGCCGGAGCGCCGCCGGGATCTCGTCCCCCGAGCCCATCACATAGCCCACGCGCTTCTTCGGCGTCTCGGCCGCGAGCCTCACGAGGCGCGCCTCGGCCGGCGGGAACAGCGTCTGGATGGGGATGTGCGGGTAGTCGATGGTGGTCTCGGAAACCGCCGACGTGCCGCCGTCCGCGAACGTGGCGACGGCCGAGACCGTGCCGCTCACGGAGTTCGGCGTCACAAGGAAAGAGATCCGCTGCTCGCCGTCGGCGCTCGCGAGATCGAACGGGGAGTCGGCGGGCGTCGACTTCCAGCCTTCGGGGAGCGTGAGCTTCACCGTGCCCTTCGCAGGCACGGCGTTTCGAACGGTGAGGTTCACGGTCCGAGGCTTGGCGCCCGAGAAGACGAGCACCTTGTCGTCGAACGTCAGCGTCGCCTTGGGCACCACGGAGAACGTGCGGTATTGCTCGCCACGCACGGGGTCGGTCCAGCGGTAAACGACGGGCTCCTCGAACGTGACGCTCCGGCCCGCGATGTTCAGCACGAAGGCCGCGGTGATCGCGGCGGGCGATTCCGGCCGGCCCACGAGGCTCGCGCCCCGGACCTTGAAGAGGCCCTTCGTGCCGCGCTCGGCCAGCCAGTACGGCTGGGTGTACGCGGAGTGAGCGGGAAGCAGGATGCTCGTGTCGAAGGGCTCGCCGGTGTTGAACTTCAGCAGCTTTTCGGGGACACCCGTAGATATCGTGCTGCCACCGGAGCTGAGGGTTGCCGTCTCGAACTTCACCTCGAGCGGCGAGCGGTTGAGAGCGAGAGCGGTGATCTTCACCTCGGCGCCGGGCACCGCCTCGTAGGTCTTGGCGACGGCTTCCAGCCAGAGGCCGAGGCAGGCCCGTACGGCGTCCTTCAGCTCGGCCCGCTTCTCCTTGACGGTGGGCGACGCGGGGAGGTTGGCCAGTTCGGCGTCTGCCGCGAGAAGAGTGGGCACGATGGCCGACGGGTTCGTGGGGTCGAACGCGCTCTGCGCCTTGGCGAGGAGCGCGTCGGCGGCTTCGGCGCCCGGCACGCGCTTCCACGTGAGGTCCACACCCGAGAAGAGATCGCCATCGGCCACGGGGTCACCGGCCGTGAGCTGGAAATCGTTGAGCCAAGCGCCGCGGCGCTCGGCCGACCCGAACCCCTGGCTCTTGTGCATGGTGCGGCTCTCACCGGCCAGCTCGGTGAAGGAGCGCCCGAGGAGCACGTCGTACGCGCCGAGGTCGATCGCGACGCCGCCGGGGATCTCCTTGCGCGGCGCGTTCGCGCCGAAGCGGAACACGTTCCAGAGAATCCGTTTGGCCTGCCAGGGCGCGAGGCCCTGTTCGGGGAAGCGCGCCGGATCGGCCGCGGCCTTGAACGCTTCCTCCGCGAGGATGGCCGAGGCCGTGTGGTGTCCGTGGCCGCCCTCGCCCGTCGAGGGGAAGCGCGTCACGATGACGTCGGGCCGGAACGTCCTGATCGCGCGAACGGTGTCGGAGAGGACGGCGTCCTTCCCCCAGATGGCGAGCGTCTCCTCGGGGCTCTTGGAATAGCCGAAGTCCACGGCCCGCGAGAAGAGCTGCTGGGCGCCGTCCACGCGGCGGGCGGCGAGGAGTTCCTGCGTGCGGATGAGGCCGATGAGCTCGCCCTTCTCGCTGCCGATGAGGTTCTGCCCGCCGTCGCCGCGCGTCATCGAGAGGTAGGCCGTGTCGACGAGCTTGCCGTTCGCGGCCCAGGCCAGGAACGCCGTGTTCTCGTCGTCGGGGTGCGCGGCCACATAGAGCACCTTGCCCACCACGCGGAGCTTCGCGAGCTTCTTGGCGAGCCCCGCGGCGTCGGGCGTCGACCGCGGCGGCGTGGCCAGCGTGCCGGTTGCGAGAAGGGGAAGCACGAGGGCCAAAGCGACGCGGAGCAGGGTTCGTTTCATGCGGTAGGAGACCTCTCGGTTGGAATCTCGACGGGCTTCGCCCAAGGGGGCAAGGTTAGCCGACGGTTTTACGCGACCGCTCCGGCCAAAGTTCTAGCGGTTCGAGTAGAGAAGTGCCACGTTGCCACCCACCGGCCGCTCCGCAACCTTCATACCCGTTTCGAGGAGCGGACGGATCTCGTCCAGCCGGTCCTTCTCGACGAGCACGTACGTGCGGTCGGGGCCCTTCCAGAGCCGCTCCAGGTCGGCCATCGTGCGGAGGTTGGGAATATTCCGGTCCAGGTAGTAGATGTAGCTCGAGCGCCATTCCCAGAGCCCGTAGCTCACCAGCGAGCCGGGCGCCTTCGTGAGCGCCGCGGCCGTGAGCTCGCAGAACGGTTTCGCCGACTTCAGACGGTCGGCGCGGGGCAGGGCGTCGACCCCGGCGAACACGACGAGCCCACAGAGCGTCGCGAGAAGGCCGAGCAGCGCGGGGCGCGGTCCGCGAATCGCGGTGCCGATCGCCGTCGCACCGAGGACGGCGAACACGACGAGCCCGATGCGCGCCGTCGTCTGCAGGTCCGCCGGAACGCGGCTCGCGATCGACGGCACGAGGAGCGCGACGGCTCCACCGAGCAGGGCCACGCCGACGAGCGTCGCAAGGCCGCGCAGCGCCCGGGCTTCCGTCTTCAGGCCGTCCCACGCGCGCTCGAGGACCGCCGCGACGAGGATCGCGATGGCCGGCGCGACGGGCAGGATGTACGGGCTGCGCTTGCTCTGGGAGAGCGAGAAGAAGACGACGATGCCGACGAGCCAGCACCACGCGAGCACCTCGATGGGCTCGCGCTTGTCTGTGCTCTCCTTCCGCGGAAGCGCCGCGAATGGGAGGAGCAGCGACCAGGGCGCGAAGTCGAGGAACACGTAGGGCAGGTAGTAATGCCAGGGCTTCACGTGGTCCCAGGCGTCCTTGAACCGCGAGAAGTTCTGCCGCACGAGCATCTCGTAAAGCACGTCCTCGTGGCCGGTCATCGCCAGCGCCACGTAGTAGGGCGCGGCCACGGCCGTGGCGACGAGGAGCGCCGCGAGGAGATGCAGAGGCCGCAGCTCCCGGAGCCGCCGCGTGACGACGAGGAAGAGCAGCACCGCGATACCAGGGCACACGATGCCCACGGGGCCCTTGGCCAGGAAGCCAAGCCCGGCGAAGAGGCCCGAGAGCAGCCAGCCGCGAAGGGGCGGGAGTCGCCCCTCGAGCGCCGAGAACGCGAAGCCCGCGCATCCGAGGGACGTCACGGTGACGAGGAGGTCCATCTGGATGCTGCGTGCGCACCAGAGGTACATGTACGAGGACGCGAGGACGAGCCCGGCGAGGAGCGCGCGGCGCTCGTTCGTGTGGCGCCGCACGAGACCGTAGAGGAGGAGGACGCCGAGCGCGCCGAAGGCGACGAGCGGCAGGCGGAGAGCCGCCTCGCCCGTGCCGAACAGCGCGGCCGAGGCGCGGCCCATCCAGTAATAGAGGATCGGCTTCTCGGCGAAGTCCTGTCCGTTCACGAGCGGCACGAGCCACGTGCCCGCCTGCTGCATCTCCACCACGGCGCGGCCGTAGATGACCTCGTTGGGGTTCCACAGGTCGCGAGCGCCGAGGCCCGGCAGGAAAAGGGCCGCGCACCAGAGGAGGAGAAGCACGAGAGGCCGTCGCATCGGGGCCGGGAGCATAGCCGTCAACGGGCGGCGCTGGGGTTCGCGATCAGCGTGAAGCGCTCGTTCGGCGACTGGACGATCACGGTGCCCCGCACGAGGCCCGAAGCGGGCGCGCCGAAGTCGGGCACGCGGTCGAAGTGGACGACGGCGAAGACGCGGCTCGGGCCGTTCCAGCGCCGCTTGAACTCGTCCTCGGTGATGAGGAGTGGCGAGGGGTGGGCCGACATCGCATCGAAGCGCAGCTCGTTCACGGGTCCGATCGACGCCGCCGCGGTGAGACGGCGCGCATGGAACGGAATCGTCCGATAGAAGCTGCCCAGGTGGAGCACTTCGTCGCCGGGCCGGAGGCGCGACACGAGCGCCTCGTTGAACATGTGCGGGGTTACCTGCCTCGCGATGGTGGGAAGCGTCACGAGGAGCGTCGCGAGAAAGACGGCCCAGCCCGTTCCCAAGACCATCAGCGGGTTCTTCCGGGCCGCCAGCACCGCAAGGCCCGTGATCACGAGGACCATGCCGGCGACGACGGCCTGCGGCACCACGCCCAGGTCCTTCACGTCGGACAACGTGAACGCGACGGTCAGCACCGCGGCCCCCAGGAGGACGACGAATCCGCCGGTGAGGAGCCGTTCGCGACCGATCTCGCGTCGCGAGAGGCCTACGCCAAGGAGGATGGCTGCGGGCGGAAAGAGCGAGCCCACGTAGGGCACGAGCTTCGCCGTCGAGGCCGAGAAGAAGAGCAGCACGAACGCCGCGTAGCAGAAGAGGTACGTCTCGACTCCGCGCTCGGCGCGCTCCTTGAGGGTGCGGGGCCACACCTCGCGGAGCACGGGCGCGAGAAACGTGAACGGCAGGAGCCCGGCGGCGACGATGGGAAGGAAGAACCAGAACGGCTCGCCGCGGTTGTGCTTGTTCGTGAAGAAGCGCGCGAACTGCTCGTTCCACACGTAGTAGCGGAGGAAGGCCGGCTCTTCGAGCGCCACGAGGACGTGCCAGGGGAGGGCGACCGCGAGGAACACGAGGAGCGGTCCCGGTGAGAAGAGCCGCGGGAGAACCCGATATCGCCCGGTGAGCGCGACGAAGAGCAGGATCGCGCCGCCTGGCAGGATGAGCCCCACGAGCCCCTTGGCGAGGATTCCCGCGCCGCAGGCTAGGTGGAGGAGGTACAGGGAGCGCTTCGCCCGTTTGCGGTCTCCCTTGGCCTCGTGGTCCTGGAACGCTGCGAACGCCAGCGCCGAGCACACGAGCGCGCAGGAGAGCACGGAGTCGAGCGTGTTGATGCGGGCGAACGCGAAGAAAAAGAGCGACGCCGAGAGGACCGTGCAGGAAAGGAGTGCGGCCTTCTCGCCGAAGCGCGGGCGCGTGAAGAAGAAGACGGCCAGTAACGTGACGAGGGCCGCCAGCTTGGACGGCATGCGGGCCGCGAACGGCTCGAGTCCGAAGACCCCGAGCGAGACGGCCGAGATCCAGGGCTGGAGCGGCGGCTTCTCCAGGAACGGCACGCCGTTGAAGCGCGGGATGAGCCAGTCCCCGGTCGCGAGGATCTCCCGTCCGATCTCGGCATAGCGCCCCTCGTCCGGGTCGAAGAGGGGGACGTACCCCGGCTCCGCGAGGAGAAGGAGGGTGAACACCCCGAGCAGGATCCAGAGCGCGCGGTTGGCGGAGCTCAAGAGGCGGTCTCGAAGGGCGGAACGCCCGGGGCGCTGGAGAACGTCTTCAACGACGCGGATTATCGGTGCGCCCCGATAGCGATACGAGTCCGCTCGGCACGGCCCTTGCGTTTTCCGCTTTCATGCTCGAGCGCCTGCGCCGCGATTGGAAAGAATTCAAGAACGACACGCCGGGGAAGCGGTTCGTGAATCGTTTCGACAAGACGGATCGGACCCCGGGGGCCCGGGGCTGGCGGATCGGGATCATGATCGCCGGCCTCCTCGTGGCCGCCGCCGGAATCGTGCTGATGCCCCTGCCGGGACCCGGGATCCTCATCGTCGCGCTCGGCGCCGGGATGCTCTCTCAGGGGTCGAAGCGGATGGCGCGCGCTCTCGATTGGTCTGAGGTTCGAGGCCGGAAGCTCGCCGTGAGAGCGAAACGGGCCTGGAACGCCGCACCCATGCCAATCAAGGGCGTCGTTGCGATTCTCGCTGCGATCGCAGTCACGGGGTTCGGGTACCTGACCTACCGCATGGCGTTCGCCACTTAGAGTCCCGTCGCCGTGTGCGAAGGTCAGCCCCCGTGGACGATGGTCTCAAAGTCCTGCGGGTGGTCTGGTGGATCGGGGCCGGGGCGGCGGCGGCGTTCATGGCCTTTGCGGAAAGCAGCTACCTGTGGTCGACGGCGAATGCCACGCTCGACGAGGGATCCGTCGTCTCGGGCGGTACCCGCAACTACGGTCTTCAGATCTTCTACTCGTATGAGTACCGGAATCGGCGGCACCAAGGGACAACCTATCGGCTCGGAGGAGGGTCCTTGGACAACGTGTCGAGCGCCCGGCAGGCCTTGGACCAACTGGAGGCAGCGCCGTTTCCGGTTGCCGTCTGCCCCTGGTTCCCGAGTCAATCCTGCGTGCTCCCAGGCATGCATTGGTTCGGGCTCCTCGTCGTCACGGTCTTCGTGACGGGGTTGGGAAATGCCCTGCGCATCTGGTGATCGGGTGACTGGCCCCGACCGGACTCGTCACAGGGGTGTGAGCTTCGCACTGAGCCGGCAGCGTCGATGACTGTGCACCTTCGTTTCGTGCGCCGGCGCCCTTGCTATCCCGCCTGAGTTGTCGCGATTGCGCGGGCGTCGGCATAGGCGTTGCTTGTGAGCTGGCACATCCGCTGCACGCCGGGTGAGGCGACGCTTGGTTCAGGCTCGGACTCCCCTAAGAAGGAACTTGCCCTTGCTGATCAATTTCGTAGAGGGAGATGGCAGGGGGGAGGAATCACTGTGCGCCACGCAGCAAGCAAGGGGCATTCGTAAGAGAGCTCGTCGGGCCATGGCGGCGACGTTCATACGGGAGAGAGGATCACAGCCTCTTGCGTTCTCGAGCAGGGCGAGAAGGCGCTCAACGTGGCAACGCAGCGGTCGTCAGAATTTGGCGGCGATGCCGATGCTCGATTGTTCGCTGTACGCGAAATCAGCTAGCGGATCGTCCCCGCGTTGATACCGAAACGCGAGCGCGACGTGACTCTTGCGGTCCAGAAACCAGGCGAATTCAACAGCGAGCCGTGCCAAACGACGATCCAGCCCTTCCTCTCCCGACATGCGCCGGCGATACGCGTACTCAAACGTTAGCTGCGCGATTTCCGGCTGCCACGGATCGGCCGCCGCACTGCGCAGAAAGTGAAGTTCTGCCTGGGCGCGACCGAGCGCCACATAGAGGGGTTGGCCCATCACTAGCGGCAATTTGTCGTAGTACTCCACGCCCGCATACACGTAGTATCGAAACATGCGAGTATTGGTCGTATTGCGCGTCGGTGTGCCGGGCCACCAGGCGCGGTCGCCTGTCGGTCCCAAGAGAATATTAGCGGTCGTCTTCCACGTGCGCTTCTCGTAATCGCGAGCGTACGACAAGGCCCCGTAAAGCACAGGAACGAGGGGGGAATCGGCCAGCGATATAGGACGATACTCCACGCCGAGCTTCCCACTGAGCTTGTGAAGCGGATCCTTCGCCGTCGTCGTCCGGTGCCACTCAAACACGGGGTACACAAGAAGGTCGGGGAGAGGCTCCCACTCAGCTACCTTCACGCCAAGATGCACGTCAGAGTAGCTGGTCCCATCGGTCGTGTCGTGGTTCGCCCACGTGAGGGTCGCGGGCTTTTGCTCGTCCTTGGAACCGTCAAAAGTGCGACGAATACTGATGTTGTGAGACGCGAGCCACGTCCCCACCGCCGAATCGGGGTTCTTCTCGGGGGCTTGACCATGCAACAAGCGTGTACCAAGACACCCCGTGACGAGGAGGCGACGCAGAATCATGTTCATGGCCCTAGAGCCCCAGCGCCTTCGTCACCACACCAATAAGAGCGGTGACATCAAGCCCCTGCTTGCGCACGGCCGAGACGGCCAAGTGACCACCAGGCTCATGCTGACGAACATACGACCGCAACGCCGACGCCAAGAACGCCAGGCGATTGTCGTCGAAGAATAGCGGTGCCTCACGAAGCACGAATGCTCCCCGAACGTTCGCGGCCGGATAGTGAGCGAACCCGGCGACAAAGTGCACGACATCGGCGCCAACCTCCGCCGTCGTCAAGTCAGCAGCAGTCGCCGCCATCAAGACGTCGCGCTGGCGACGTCGCACACGAGTGAGATCCCCACGCAGCGATGACATAACCACCTCCACCCGAGCAAATGTTTCTCATTGCGCTAGTGCGTCCAAGCGGACAATCCGAACCCACAAACGGTACGCTGGGCGACCAACTATGGCATCGATGCCAACCAAACCCGGATGCGCCCACGTAGTAGGAGCGCGTGTCTATTCGCTCTTGAAGAGTTCTGCGTGTTCGGACGAACGTGAACACCTGTTTCGGAGGAACGTGAACGCCGATTCCGGAGGGCGTGAACAGCCGTTTCGGTGAACGTGAACACTCGTTTCGCTGAACGTGAACACGGAATCCCGGGGCGTGAACGGGGAAATCGGCCAGCGTGAACGAGACTCGGCCCCGGGGAGGAGGGCAGGGTCATAGACCAAGGACGATCAAGACGATAGCTCTTTGGTGCTCCATTCTAGAGAGCCGTTGACTGGGGCCGCCTATCCCTGGCGTTCAGCGGCGCGCGAAGCGCTTCCGCTGCAGCGCGCTGTTAGGCCGCCTCGGCTATAGACCGACAACGCGGTTCCAATCGGCGATGTAAAGGTAGACGCGCTGGTACTCGCTCGGCAGAAGGACTCGGTTATGGGCGATAAAGTGCCGGACCTTCTCGAGTTCGTCCATGCGCTGCTTGAGCCACTGCTGAGAAGGAATCAGATCCTCAAAGAGGGTCCACTTGTCGATCACAATTGCCGCCAGATGCCCAAATTCGGCAAAGCCGAGAAGATCGCTCTTCTCGCCCTCGAGCCAGGAGTCGGCCAGTGCGGTCTTCTGCCGCGCCTCAGCGAAGGCGAGAATCTTGGCTGGAAGCTTCTTTGACCAATCCGGACCTTCCTTATCCTCCAGGCGCTCCCGTATGAGACCACGCACCTCGTTTTCGAAACAATGAAGCACCGCGTAGAGACGCGCCATTTGGAGTGCGTCGTTTCGACGCTGCACTTCAAATGCCGCGAGAGCCTCGGAGAGGAGTCGCTCCTCGGCCTGGCCGGTGTCGGCCCCGACCTGTATACCTGCATTCTGAAAGTGCGCAGCCTCGGATTCGAACATGAGGCCGCGGAACATGAAGTCCCGAAGGTCCTTGTGACGGTCAGTCAACGAGATGCTCCCGCAGCGCCTTGAATATTGCGTTGTAGACCTCTACATCCTTTGTGGCGGGCAGGTGGATTTGGATGTTGTAGTGCAGATTCGGGGTCCTAACGTGGTGATGAGGTGGCGGCGCAGGCACGACCTCAGGCTCTGCAGTAACCTTGGGAAGTTTGGGGTCGGGAACGGAAGGCGCCGAAACGGGCGCGCTCGTGTCCGCCAAGGAAAGCAATGCGAAGAACGTGTTCGCGAGGCGCTTTGCCACGTTGTCACTAACGTTGTGCGCGCTCTTGAATTTGCCTTCAATCAGGGCACGATCTGTTTCGCTGGGTTGTGCCTTGATAAGAAAGAGATCGGAGTACGCGTCGCGAACCGCCTCCCCGAGAACGTGACGTGCCGCTGATGCGTCGCGGTATTGATGGTATCTAGCGGTAGGGGAGCCGTCCGCGCTAAGGAAGCCGAGCGCCTTAAGAAGAGGGATGAAGGCTCGGTGGTTCGTAGCGCTAAAGCCAAGATCGCGCAAGTACTGCACGGTGACCTGTGGTGGCGCTTGGCCTCGGGCGATAGCGATGAAGAAGTCCGCGATCTGTCCCGGCGTTTGCACGTACGTTGAGGTAAGGGCCATGCGTGCTCCTTAGCGTTACATTCTATGACGGACGTGGCAAGGCGGCCTAACTCGGTCATCGACACCGAGCCTGCTGCCCCATCGGGCCAGGCGAAGGTGCCCTCTCGAGCCGCTTGTTAAAACACCCCAGAAGCCCGAGCTCTCGAACACCAGGATCTTCAGGCGGTCCCGCTGTCAGCTCGCCCCCTAAATTCCCCCGATGCTCGTAACCAAAATCTCCCCTCTCCGGCGAAGGAAAGAGCGAATGGGACCGAAACCTCGAAGCGGTGACGATCAGCAGGTGCGGGCCGGGAGGCCCGGCGGAGGACCTGTTGATCCGACAAAGCCAGTGGGAAGCGAGCGAGCTGCACCAGGCTGGGCGATCGCGCAAGGCGATAGCCCGGGAGCGGATGTGTACATCAAGACGGTGAGGAAGTCGCTCAAGGGGTCGTGGCGCCCGCGGCAGCGCCCACCGCGGCGGCATGGGCTGGATCCGCTCCAGAGCTTCGTGGAGGCGCGCCTGCCGGAGGTGGGTTTCAACGGGAAAGTGCTCGAGCGGGAGCTGCCCGAGAAGGGCTGGGAGGGCAACTACGCGACCCTTGCGCGGACATCGAATTCATCAACGCGAGTGTGCAGCGCTTCCAGCACCGAGGCCAGCCGGTGATCTCGGTCGACACGAAGAAGAAAAAGTTCGTGGGGGCGTTCAAGAACGCCGGGCGCGAGTGGCAGCTGAAGGGTCAGCCAGAGCGGGTCGATGTGCACGACTTCCCCGATTTTGAACTTGGCAAGGTCATCCCGCACGGCGTGTTCGACATGAGCCGGAACGAGGGCTGGGTCAACGTCGGCATCGACCACGATGCGGCCGAGTTTGCCGTCCAGGCGGTCGGTCGCTGGTGGTAGATGGGTGTCTGGCGTCAATCAGATTCGCGGGTTGGCGACAATTAGACTTGCGGGTCGGGTCGCCGTTCCCCATACCGCGGACCGAGCGGCCCGCGCGCTGTTGACACGGTCGTTTTCCGCTTCGGTTCTCCTTCAGGCGGCCGCGGTGGCCGCGGGGCGGTGCCGCTCACGAGCCTTCTCGGCGCGGTAGGTCTCCATGTTGAGCTCCAGGATGCGGCGTGGTGGACGACGCGGTCGATCGCGGCGGCGGTCGTCATCGGGCCCTTGAAGGTTCGGGCTGAGCTGGATCGGGGGCGGTACCCGACCGGGATCAAGGTCACAGACGCCGAGCTGGCCTCCCTCAACATCAGGCCCGACGTGTTTCACGGCGACTGCAACTACTCCATCCTGCCCCGCAAGGCGCGGAAATAGCCCATGCTATTGATGCGCGAGGCCTAACTGCCTGATCGTGCGAGACATAGGCGCGGTGCGATCAATCCGCTCCGGTGGCGCCCCACCGATTGTTTCCTAGGAGGCAGCAAGTGTTGGCTGCATGGAGTACTCGGCCCGCCCGACGCGAGCAAGCGCAAGGAGTGGGGGCGCCGCGGGGCTAAGCGAGGGCGGCGACCGCTGTCGGTCACTGGTGCGTCACCGTGCTGATACGAGACGGATCTAAGATCGCGAGGACGATGGCTGCGACCGCCATCATTGCCAGCACGATGCAGGCGAGAATGTCGCCACGGCCCCCACGCAGGGGATGCGCGTCGCGATAGTCGTCGGTAAAGAAGCCCCTTTCATGAACGAGAGAGAAGATCAGGTCGCCGACATATTCAATGGCTCGCCCTAGCACGGAAAGAAAATGCGCGAACCCATCCAGTAACCGCTGGCCTCTCTTGCGCCGTGCAGATCCGGGGTTCGCTCCCAGGTAGAAGCGTGCTCGGGCGACGCCCCATGCCTCGGCCAGCTTCGAGAAGAGAACGCTGTGGACGACCGCATGTGTGACAATGAAAACGATATAGGCACGAAACGCCCACCCTGAGAGGAACGTGCGTCCGTACCACAGAGCATCCCGGCTATGGACATTGTGTGCCGCCCGAACTGCTATTCCGAGTCCCAGAATCGTAATCCAGGTTCGCATGCTCAACGCGGAGAGCAAGGGCACTTCGTTGTATACGCGCGCGAGCAGAGTCACTGCCTCCCTGAAAATATTGTCCCGCCCAGCAAGAAGGCCCGCCAGCCCGAGGAGGAGGATGCCGTACGCTGTGCTAACCCTGGCGAACCGGCGAACGCATACCTCCCCCAAGCACACGACAGTGGCGACCAACATGCCGTACTGCAGAATGAGTATCTGCTCTGGCCTCGCGGGCACACCTCCACCATGCCGCGTCGCGGCCTCGTTAAACACGAGACACAACGGCAACACGATCAGGAGGAGCTTGAGGATCGGATTGCGGAGTTCGGAGGTGCCCTCCTCTTGGAGGGCCGCCTCAATGATTCGCGTGCCAATCGTCATGGTTCCGCCCCTATTTGATCATGCGCGTGGGCCAGCGACAACATGGCCGACTCCCACGTCCCCTCCGTAGTACGCTTCGTAATGAACCGCAGGGCCAATCGCGCCGATTCCACGCTTAGATCCGCAAAAGGCTCGTCGATAAAAACGAATTCTAGCGCGCGCGGCAGCGCCAGCAGGGCTAACAACCTCTTCTGTCCGTACGACAAATGTGACGTCCTGACGCTCATGGGAATATCGGCGTGGGCGACCATTTCCGCCTCAAGAGAATCCAGCCCGTCTCGATGGTACTCTTGCAGTTCTTCTTCGACGACCCGGTCGGGTAGCCAGAGATCGGGCGACGCTGGAAGGAAGACTGACATACCCTTCCTACGTATTCCGGCGAGCGTTCCGTCCGGGTGGGATGGCAGCGCGACGGTACCCTTTGCATACCGCTTTGGCCACTTCACTAAGG
>CAZXSG010000011.1:3378-16807 GCA_964643185.1 uncultured Holophagales bacterium | reverse complement strand
CCGCGCCGATACCCTGGTTGCCGGCCTTGCCGGGCTGCCCGGCCCCCGGGGGTCCGCGGGTCGTGAGCGGCTTGCCCACGGCTTCGAGCACCGGCCGGGCCTTCGCGAGCGCGGGCGCCTCACCCCCGATGAAGAACGTGAGGGTGCCCTCGATGGCGCCCTTCTGCCCCCCCGAGACCGGAGCGTCGAGGAACGCGATATCGCGTTCGAGGAGCGCGGCGGCGACCTCGCGGGCCGACTCGGCGGCGATGGTCGAGCAGTCGACGACGACGGTGCCCGGCCTCGCTCCCGAGAGGGTGCCGCCCGGCGCCACGTGCACGGCGCGGACCTCCGGGGTGTCGGGAACGCAGGAGACCGCGACGTCCGCGTCGAAGGTGGCCTCCGCCATCGTGGGGAAGGCCCGCGCGACGTGGCCCGCGGCGCGGAGCTCTGCTGCGAGCGCTTCGGCCTTCGCCAACGTGCGCGAGACGAGCGCGAGGGGAAAGCCCGCGCGGGCGAGGTTCCGGGCCATTCCGAGGCCCATGGTGCCGAGTCCGGCGAAGGCGACGCGCTGCCGATCCGTCATGCCGGGAGTGTCTGGGTGCGATGAGGGGCCGTCAATTGGCTTCGTCACCGGCCCTGGCGTTCGTACAATCCGCCGATGGAGACGCGCCCCGGCTCCCTGGGATTGTCGGTGGCCGGCGTCGTCGCGTTTCTCTTCGGCGCGACCCTTCACCTCACGCTCGGTTACGTGCTGCGATTCGCCTACCTCAAGACCGACGAGCTCGCGATGTCGCCGTTCGTCGCCCTGCCCGGGGCATTGGCCGCCGGCCTCGCCGTCGAGTGGGCCCTGCGCGGCCGGCTCTACCCGGCCCTCCGCGCGAAGCTGCCGGTGGGGTTCGCCGCGCCCGTCGTCGCGGTCCTTGGCGGTATCGCGCTCTCGATCCTCCGCGTGGAGCTCCTCGTGCACCCCGACGTGCCGATCCTGCTTCTCTACGTGCAGGGGTTTGTCGTGGAGGCTCTGCTCGGGCTGGGCCTCTGCTGGATCGCGCTCGGAACGGGATCGTGGATTCCCGGGGGCGTCGCGCTGGGTCTTCTCTGGGCGCTCCGGCTGTCGACGATCGTGGTCTTCCACGGCGCCGTCCTCCCCGTGTTCGAGATGATCGCCGCGGCGGCGGCCGGCGGGTTCGCGGCGCTCGCGCTCTACAAGCCCCTCAGGCCGCATCGAGAGCTCCTCATGGGGATCGCCGAATGAGGCTGCGCCGCACCCTCTCGCTGCCCGCGCACGGCGCGGAGGGCGGGCCTTCCGAGCAGCTCGAGCTCTTCCCCGAGGTGCCCACCGCGCCGGAGGAACTGAAGCAGCATCAGCGCATCCTCCAGAGCCTCTACGACGCGCTCGCGGTGGAGTTCGGTCTGCCGCCGGCGCAGGTGATCCTGTCGCTCCGGCGCGCCACGGGCGGCGTCATCCAGTACGGGCCTCCGCACGTGATCCGCATCTCGGGGCACATGACCCCCGAAGACCGCGCGCAGACGCTGCTCCACGAAACGGCTCACGCGATCTGCCACGCGCGCTGGGGCGCCGAGGAAGGCCACTCGCCGCGCTTCTGGAAAGTCGCGCGCCAGCTCGGGGTCTCGCGCAAGAGCGCTCCCGAGACGGACCGGCTGCTCGAGATCCGCGCCCGGAACGCGCGCTACGAGTACCGCTGCCCCGGCTGCACCGCCGAGTGGACGCGGCGCACGCCGTTCGGCCGGGCCCGGCTCTGCGCGAGCTGCGCCCGCGCGGGACGCCCGTCGCGGCTCGTCCTCGTCAAGCGTCCGCAGCGCCGCAAAACCGGCCTGTAGGCCGGGCGAGCGAAGCGAGCGGAGCGGAAGGGCCCGGGAAACCCATAACTGGGTTTCCCGTTCCTACATTGCCACCCATCCGGTGATCGGGATGCCCTGGAGCGGCAGACCAGGCCGCGGAAGCGTGTCCGCGTTGCGCACGAGGCCCGACGGAACGAGAAACAGCGCGGCCGAGGCCGGACCGCGGCAGGTCTTGAGCGGGTGGTAGTCGACCCCGGGATGCCCGACGACCCTCCGGTAGTCGGTGAACGCGGCCGTCCACTCGACGGCGACACCGGGCACCGGACACCAGATGGGCTCCCCGAGAGAGTTGCCCGGCGAGCGGGCCACGCCGAGCGGCACGGCCTCGCCCTCCACGTTGGCGCAGCGCTCCACGACCGCCAGCTTGAAGCACGGACTGTTCGTGCCGAGGGCCGAGGCGACGGCCCCGAAGTCCGAGGCCGAGACCCGTACCTTCACGCCGAACGTGGGCTCTTCGAGGAGCCGGCCGAAGCGCGCTTCCCCCGAGAGCCACGAGACGGTGAACGGCAGCTCGGTGGCCACGAGCGCCGGCGGCTCCGGCGCACTTGTCCGCGAGCAAGCCGCGAGGAAGAACCCTGCGGCGAGAGCGACGGCGAGATGCTTCATGGCTTCCTCCTCGCGCTATTTCTTCGGATTCTCCGGGGTGAGCGGGACGTCGAGGCGCTCGGGCAGGAGCTCCTCGGCGTCGAGCGGCGCTTCGAGCGTATAGGTCGGGACGAGGCCGATCGTCTCCTCCCAGTAGGGAGTCTTCGTGTAGAAGAAGCGCGCCCGCGCCCGCGGGTCTTTCGCGAGCTTCTCGTCGGCGAGGAGCTTTTCCCATTCGGCCGCGAGCTTCGGATCCTCGGCCAGCATCTTCTCGGCGAGAGGGTCGAGGACGCGGATGTCCATGTACTCTCGCTGCTCGAAGATCGACGACATCTCGCCCCAGGCGAAGAGCGAGTCGGGGCTCTCGGGCTCGAGGAGATACATCGCCACGGGCGCGAGCTCGGTGTCGAGCGGCACGTACAGCGAGCCCGCGGGAATCGTGCGCGTCTCCTTGCCGCGGACGATCTTCGCGGTCACTCCCACGCGGCCCTGATAGCTCGACGCCGCGAACTTCGGCTCCGAGGCGCGAAACGTCCCCACGGGGAGCGTGAGGTCCTTGCCGAGCGTCGTGAAACGGATGCCGTGAGCTTCGAGCCGTTCCGCGATTCCGCTCCAGCCCGCGGGCACGAGATAGCCGGCGGGCCGGGGGACGGTCTTCGTGGGCTTGACCCTCCGGTAGTACGGCACCTTCAGGTCGAGGATCTGCGAACGGTCCCAGCGGAGGAGCGGACGGCCCGTGATCCGGGAGACCTCCTCCTTCCAGCCGATGGGCGGGAAGGCGTTGGGTCCCTGGCGGCTCATGTGCCCCCCGGTGTCCACGTTGACGGGGCTGCCAACGGGGGCCGGGCGAGCCGCCTGGCGGGCCTCCTCGCGGGCCGCCAGGAGCGCCTTGCCGCTCTTCGACGTCTGCTTCAGCAGCTCGGCGAGGAAGAGCTCGTTCGCGCGGACGCGTTCGGGGTACGGCTTGATCGCGTGGAGCTCCACGAGGATCGAGGGAATCGAGCGGAGCGGAAAGTAGGACGTGCCGTAGCGCGGCGAGCCGGGCCCCGCGTCGATGCCCTTACGCGGATCCAGGTTGTCGATGAACTCGACGTAGGGCGCGGTGAGGATGTCCCACTCGCGGAGCGCTGCCGCGGCCTTCGGAACGGTCTTGTCGAGCCAGTCGGCGAGAGGCTTGGCCGTGGAGGGCTCGGCGCCGTAGGCGAGCGTCACGGTGGCCCGGAAGTCCGCGCCGTCGGTCACATGGTTGTCGACGAAGAGGTCGGCCCGGTGGCGCGCGGCCAGGGAGACGAGAGCGCGCGTCTCGGGGGCGTCGAGCTTCAGATAGTCGCGGTTGAGGTCGAGGCCGCGCGCGTTCGCGCGAAAGCCCATGCCGTCCACCGGACCGTTCTGGTTGGGCCGGTTCCACTTGCTGACACGAGAGAAGCCGTCGACGTTGTAGACGGGCACCACGAGGAGCGTGAGGCCTTCGAGGATCTCCGGGTACCTGCCGAACGCGAGGTCGCGCAGGAGGAGGAGCGAAGCGTCGGTTCCGTCGGTTTCCCCGCCGTGGATGGAGTTGATGACGAGGACGACGGGCTTGCCGGTCTTCCACATCTCCTCGGGGGTGAAGGCCTTGTCCTTGGACACGATCACGAGGGGCAGCGGACGGCCCATGCCCGATTTCCCGAAGGAGTCGTACCGCATGAAGGGCGACGTCCGCGCGAGGCGCATCGAGAAGGCCACCGCCTCCTCGTAGGTCACCGTTGCGCGAAAGGCCCGAAGCTCGCTCGGAAGGCGGTAGTCGGGCGGGATCGGGACCTCCGGAGGCGCCGCGCCGAGAACGCCCGCGAACAGCAGGGAAAAGAGCAGCGCACGCTTCAAGCGACCACCGCGCTCTCGAGGAACAGATAGTGCCGGGCCACCGCGGCTCCGGTGAGCTCGGCGCGGAAGTCGGGATGAGCGATCGCGATGAGCGCGTTGGCGCGCTGCCTGATGTTCTTCCCCCACAGGTCGGCCACGCCGTACTCGGTCACCACGTAGTGCACGTCGCCCCGGCTCGTGACGACGCCGGCGCCCTCGTCGAGCATGGCCGTGATGCGGCTCATGGTGCCCCCGCGCGCGGTGGACGGGAGCGCGATGATCGGGCGTCCGTGGCGGCTCCGCGAGGCGCCGCGGATGAAGTCGACCTGCCCGCCGATGCCCGAGAAGAAGCGGCCGCGCAGCGTGTCGGCCGCGACCTGCCCCGTGAGGTCCACACCCAGCGCCGCGTTGATGGCCACCATGTGGTCGTTGCGGGAGATGGTGAACGGGTCGTTCGTGAAGCTCGAGGGGCGCATCTCGATCTGCGGGTTGTCGTGCACCCAGTCGTAGAGCGCGCGCGAGCCCATGACGAACGAGGTGACGATCTTGCCGGGGAGCAGCGTCTTCCTGCGTCCGGTGATCACGCCGGCCTCGGTGAGGCGCATGACGCCGTCCGAGAACATCTCGCTGTGGACGCCCAGGTCGTGGTGGTCGAAGAGCGCGGCGAGCACGGCGTCGGGGATCTTGCCGATGCCCATCTGCAGGGTCGCGCCGTTCTCGATGAGCCCGGCCACATGGCTGCCGATCTCGCGGAATACGTCGTCGAGGGGCTCGGCCGTGAGCTCGGGGAGGGGCGTATCCACGTGCACGAGCTTCGTGATCTCGTCCACGTGGAGGAACGAGTCGCCGAGCGTCCGGGGCATGTTCGGGTTCACCTCGGCGAGGATCACCTCCACCGAGTCCACGGCGGCACGGATGATGTCCACCGAGACGCCGAGGCTCACGAACCCGTGCCGGTCCGGCGGGCTCACCTGGATGAGCGCGGCGTGGATGGGGATGCGCCCTTCCGTGATGAGCCGCGGAATGTCCGAGAGGAAGACGGGCATGAAGTCCGCGCGGCCCTTCTGCACGGCCTCGCGCACGTTCCCCCCGATGAAAAAGGCCGTGTGGCGGAAGCGGCCCGTGAGCTCGGGAGCGACGTAAGGCGCGGGTCCGAGTGTGAGGAGGTGGACGACCTCGACGCCGTGGAGGTGGTCGCCGTAGCGCACCATGGCGTCCACGAGGGTCGAGGGCTCGGCCGCCCCCGAGCCGATGAGGACGCGGCTGCCGGGGCGCAACTCCCTCACGGCTTCCGCGGCGGTGACGTAGGGGCTCTTTTCGCGGTCTCTGAGTTGAGTCATGCAGCCGAGACTCTACCGAAATGGAAGCGCCCGCCATGAGGCGGGCGCTTCAGTCGCCGGGAACCCGGTTCCCGCGGACTACCGCAGGTTGAGCTCGATGGCGTGCTGACCGGCGACCCCGAGGTTCGTGAGCCCGAGGAGGCGGACGTCGACGAGTGCGGCGTCGCCCTTGGCGAGGCCGAGGTCGGCGAGCGGGATGTCCACCGAGAGCTTCTGGGCGCCCTTGGCGAGCGAGAGCGTGGACTCGGCATAGCCGAGCGCCGCCCGGGTGCCGCTCGCCGACTTGCCGCCCGCCACGATGACGTCGAAGCGGTAGTCACCGGCCTCGAGCACGTTGGCGCGTGCCTCGACCCGGAGGCTGTCGTTCACGATGCGGGCGCGGATCGAGCCCTTGGGGAGGTCGGCCAGGGGGCGCTCGTTCATGAAGCTCGAGGAACCCGAGCGGAGGAACGCGAGGCCCTCGCCGTCCTTGCCCTCGGCCTCGTACTTCACGGTCCAGAAGCCCGCGGCCGCGGACGGGAGATCGGAGAGAGACGCCGCGTAGAGGCCGTCACCGGCCGCGCCGTCGCCGTGCTTGCCGTCGTCGAAGAGGTCGATCGAATCCGTGGCGTTGCCGGCGGGCGACGCGAGGCGGGCGGAGACGCGGGCGCCGGCGATCTTCGAGCCGCCGTCGGCCAGCTGGGCGAAGAGCTGGACGGGCTCGCCCGACTTGCGCGAGAGCGGTCCGGCCCAGGACTCGAGCGTGAACGCGCTATCGGGTTCCGCGACGGCGACCGTGATGGCCGTGTCGGCGGGAGCGGCGATCTCGAGCGTGTAGAGGCCGGGCTCGGCGCTGTCCACGTGGATCACGTCCTGCTTCTCGGGGAGCTCGAGGCCCATCTCGGAGGCCGCGACGGCGAAGCGGCGCGCGTCACCGGCTTCTTCCTGCGAAGCGCCGAGGACCTTGCCGGAGGGGGACTTGAGCGAGGTCGCGATGCCGGAGGGGACGCTGTCGCCCTGGCGGGCGTACTGGCGCACGGCCACGGAGGCCGGCATGGCCCACACGAGGAGGCCCTTGCCGCCCTGCGACGGGATCTCGACGACGGCCTTGCCCGCGAGCGGGGTGACCGTGCGGACGAAGTAGCGGGAGGTCGTGGCGGGGGCGAACGTCTCGGGGGCGGAGTACGTCTCGCCCGGGCCGAAGGCAGCCGTGACGACTCCCTTGGCGTTCCCTTCGGCGAGGATGGAGGCGGAGCTCAGTGCGGTGAGGGCGGTGAGGGCGGTCAGCGACGTGCGGATCGAGCGGCTCATGGTCGTCTCTCTTCTTTGCTCTTACTTGCTCTGATCTCAGAAATCGGTGCCGAGGGAGTTGCCGATCGTGCGGTAGCTGTTCCGGCGGTTCCAGTGGTGGTTCGCGTCGGTCGAGAACCACACCGTGCCCACGCCGCGGGCGCTGTACTGCGCGACGGCGCCGTCGTCCTCACCGGGGAGCCCGGCGATGCCGGAGAGCGTCGCAAGGCCCACGCACTCGACGCACCAGTTGTTCCAGAGGCCCGTGCCGTCGATGGTGTAGACGGTCTTCGGGAGCGCCGGGCGGCCCGACGTGCCCTTGAGGTAGTAGGTGTTGTAGTAGGACATGTTGTCGGTGCGGCAGTTCTTCGTGGCGTCGTTGTTCTGGCCCACGAGGTCGACGAGCCAGCCGGTGAGCCAGGAGCCCGAGAGCGTGCCGGCGAGGTTCGCGGCCTCGGAGCCCTTGTGCGGGCCCGCGATGCTGTTCACCCAGCGGATCTTGTTGATGATGGGCTGGTAGCGGGAGTCGTACGTGGGGTTCGAGAGGATCCAGCGGATCACGATGCCGCCGAACGAGTGCGTGTCGACCACGATCTCGGTGATCGCGTTGGCGCTCACCCAGGACGTGATCTGCCCGGCCACCTGGCCTGCGGCGACCCACATGTACTGCGTGCCGTCGTAGCGGCAGACGAGCGTGGGGACGGCGTTGTTCTTGGAGGAGGCGCGGATCATGTCCTCGGTCCAGTAGGCGCGGGATTCGGCGACCGTCGCGAGATTCGCCGAGCCCTTGCCATGGATGAGGACGAGGCCCGTCTTGGCCTCGGCCGGCCGGGCCGCGTAAACGCAAGCGAGGGCGGCGGCGGTGAGGACGGTTTTCTTCAGGAAGTCGCGCATTTCGATCTCTCCTCGGTGGCGAAGGTGTACTGAGTCGCCACTCATAGATACAAGGTTGATGCCAGGCCTGAGTCGCGGCTCATGCACGAAGAATCAATGACTTACAGGCCAGAATGAGCCCTCACTCAGAACAGGACGGGTGAGGAGCTGACCCGTAGCCCGGGTCAAGGTCGGCGGGTGACCCGCCGATTACGCGCCGCGATCGATCTGGTAGACCGGCAGGCGGAGATCCAGCACGAGCGCGGCGAAGCGCAGGAGCGCCACGAGCAGCATGCCCGCGTAAACGGCATGGCTGGGCGCGACGCCGAGGTGCTGGAGCGCGAGATAGCCCGAGGCGCCCGCGATGGCGGCCGTCGCGTAGAGCTTCCCGCTCTGCAGGATCAGAGGCACCTCGTTGCAGAGGACGTCTCGCGTGGCGCCGCCGGCCGAGCCCGTCAGCGTGCCCATGAGGACGAGCGCGACGGGCGACGACGTGAACGCCTCGGCGGCGTTGATGCCGAGAAGGGTGAAGAGCGCGAGCCCGAGAGCGTCGGCCACCAGGAGCGCGCCCGTCGGCGGACGCCAGAAGCGGGTCCAGAGAATCGTGAGCGCCGTGGCGAGGAGGATCACGTAGAGGTACGCCGGATCGGCGATCCAGAAGAGGGGATGCCGTCCGAGGAGGACGTCGCGGATCGTGCCGCCGCCGATGGCCGTCACGAGCGCGATGACGGCCGCGCCGAACAGGTCGAGCCCCTTGCGCCCGGCGGCGATCGCGCCGCTCGCCGCGAAGACGCCCGTGCCGATGAGGTCGAGCGTGTAGAAGATGTCGACGACCGTCACGCGCGGGAGTTTCGACGACCGGACGCGCGCGCGCCAGCCGGGAGGGATAAGCTCTCGAAATGGCCGTCGTCGCTCCTCCGCCCCCGCCGCCCGTGTCCGCTCAGCACCCGCGGGACCGCGGCGTGGTGGTTCTCGGGGAGGCCAGATCCGCGAAGCCCCGTTTCACAGGACCCGTGATCGACCTCGAGCTGAAGGACGCAGACCTCCGCGACGTCGTCTCCCACCTCTCGACGGTCCTCTCGCGGAACGTGGTCTTCGACCCCGCGGTGAAGGGCAGCGTCACGATGAGCCTCCGCCAGGTTCCCGCCGACCAGGCGCTGGAGCTCGCGCTCGGCTCGAACGGCTACGTCGCGGTGTCGGAGGGCAACGTCCTCTGGGTGACCTCGCGCGAGAAGGCGATCTCCGGGCGGTAGACCGGGTTCCGACCTCGACGTTTTGCGGGGATCCGGCCTCGACCTTCTCTCGACCTCGGCTGGACTCGCCGCGGTCCACTTCCCGCCGCACACTGCCTCACCAATATCGAAGGGTGGGTTCACATTGCGGCGGTGGATCTCGTACCCCGATCTCGTGGCGCTCGTCCTCTTCGGCCTCGGGCTCCTGTGCCTCGCGCTCGAAGGCTCGTGAAACGAAAGGGCGGGAGATCACTCCCGCCCTTCGACCCAAACCAAAACGAACGATTTCAGGACCTGGCGAGGCGCGCCATGAGGAGCTCCCGCATGAGGACGAGCTCGCGCGGCATCGTGGCGGAGTACTTGGCGAAGTGCTCGGCCTGATCCTCGAGCTCGGCCCGCCACTCGTCCGGCCGGAGCGCCATCGCGGCATCCACGTCGGCGGGATCGATGTCGAGTCCGTCCATCGTGAGGTCCGTGCGGCGCGGCACCCAGCCGAACGGCGTCTCGAGGCCCGCGGCGCGGCCGTTGGCGCGGTCCACGATCCACTTGAGGATGCGCATGTTCTCGCCGTACCCGGGCCACAGGAACTTGCCGCCCTCGCCCTTGCGGAACCAGTTCACCTGAAAGACGCGCGGGAGGTGCGGAATGCGGTTCGCCATCTGGAGCCAGTGACCGAAGTAGCGGCCCATGTCGTAGCCGCAGAACGGGAGCATCGCCATCGGGTCGCGGCGTACGACTCCCACCTTGCCCACGGCCGCGGCCGTCGTCTCCGAGCCCATCGTCGCGCCCAGGTAGACACCGTGCGTCCAGTTGAACGACTGGAGGACGAGTGGAATCGTGGTGCTGCGCCGCCCGCCGAAGATGATGGCCGAGATCGGCACGCCGGCCGGATCGTTCACCCGCGGCGAAAGCATCGGGTTGTTCTGCATGGGCGCCGTGAAGCGGCTGTTCGGGTGCGCGGCCTTTTCGGCCGAGCCCTTCTTCCAGGGGCGGCCCTGCCAATCGGTGAGCTCCTCGGGCACGTCGCCGTCCATGCCCTCCCACCACACGTCGCCGTCCTTCGTGAGCGCGACGTTCGTGAAGAGCGAGCCGTGTTCCACCGTGCGCATCGCGTTGGGGTTCGTCGCGTAGTTCGTGCCGGGAGCGACGCCGAAGTAGCCGTTCTCGGGGTTGATCGCCCAGAGCCGGCCGTCGGGCCCGGGACGCATCCAGCAGATGTCGTCGCCGACCGTCCAGATCTTCCAGCCCTCGAACGCCGCGGGCGGGACGAGCATCGCGAAGTTCGTCTTGCCGCAGGCCGAGGGGAACGCGGCCGCGACGTAGGTCGTCTCGCCCTCGGGGCTCTCGACGCCCATGATGAGCATGTGCTCGGCCATCCAGCCTTCGTTGCGGCCGAGGTGGCTTCCGATGCGGAGCGCCAGACACTTCTTGCCGAGGAGCACGTTGCCGCCGTAGGCCGAGCCCACGGACCAGATGGTGTTGTCGTCGGGGAAGTGGCAGATGTAGCGGCGCTCGGGGTTCACGTCGAGCATGGAATGGAGCCCGCGGTTGAAGTCGTTGGAGTCGCCGAGCATCTCGAGCGCCGGCCTGCCCATGCGGGTCATGATTCCCATGTTGAGCACGACGTAGACGCTGTCGGTCAGCTCGATGCCGATCTTCGTGAGCGGTGAGCCGATGGGGCCCATCGCGTACGGGATCACGTACATCGTGCGGCCCTTCATCGCTCCGTCGAAGAGCGCGCCGAGCTTCTGGTAGCCCTCTTCGGGGGACATCCAGTTGTTGTTCGGCCCGGCCTCTTCCTTGGTGTCGGTGCAGATGAACGTGAGGTGCTCGACGCGGGCGACGTCGTTGGGGTTCGAGCGCGACCAGTAGCTGTCGGGCCGCTTCTCCTTGTTGAGCGGCGCGAGCACGCCCTCCGAGACGGCGAGAGCCAGGAGGCGTTCCTTCTCCTCCGCCGATCCGTCGCACCACACCACGCGGTCGGGCCGGGTGAGCCGCGCGCATTCCTCGACCCAGGAGAGGAGGTGGGCGTTGCTCGTGATGGGAGCGCCGATGTCGGCCTTCTCGAGGGTCGTGCTCATGCTGGGTCTGCTCCTCAGCGCGCGAACGCGCAAGTCGATGAGGGCGCGGTGGAAACGCGAGAGCGGCCGGCGCGCCCGAAACGTGAGCGGAAAAACTACCATACGGACGCATGTCCGACTCCGCGCCTTTTTCCCTACGGCTCCTTTCGCTCTACCCCAAGAAGCTGGGCTCCTCGGCCGTCGGGGGGCTGGCCCGCGCGCGGCTGCCCGAGCACCTGCGGGAGCAGCTCCTCGGAAAGTTCGCGGCGCGCTACGGCGCGAACGTGGCGGAGGCCGAAAAACCCCTCACCGAATACGAGAGTTTCCTCGCGTTCTTCACCCGGCGGCTGAAGCCGGGGCTGCGCCCGCAGGCTCCGGAGGTGCCGCTGGGAATCAACTCCCCCGTGGACGGCCGCCTGTTCGCGCACGGCCCGATCGAGCAGGGCAGCGTTCTCCAGGCGAAGGGCATGCCGTACACGATCGCCGAGCTGCTGCGCGGGGATCCCCTCGCGTCGCGCTTCACGGGCGGGCGGTTCGCCACGCTCTACCTCGCGCCCAAGGACTACCACCGCATCCACGTGCCGCTCCCGGGGCACGTGATCTCGGTGGGGCGTATCGAAGGCGAGCTGTGGCCGGTGAACGACGCGTCGACGGCGTTTACGCGCGGGCTCTACGTGCGCAATCGGCGCGCGTACTGGATCGCCGAGGGCACGGGCTCCTGCGCCGGGCTCCTCGTGGCCGCCGTCCTCGTGGGGGCGACGCACGTGGGCGGCTGCGTGATCGACGACCGCTGGCTGTCTGGCCAGTCCCTGCGTAAGACCTCGCGTCTCGACGTGCCGCGCCTGCCCTGCGCACCGGGGGACGACCTCGGCGTCTTCGAACTCGGCTCGACGGTGGTACTGCTCGTCGGCGGCCCGCGGTCCGCGGAGTGGAAGCTCACCCACCCGGAGGGTGACCTCAGGGTGGGTGAACGGTTGGGATCTGCTATCTAAACCTGGGGGGTTCTCGATCTCGAATCAAGCCGTGACGGCGACGGGCTGGTGAGCCGCGACGAGCGCGGTTCCGTCGAGGAAATCGTCGAAGCTCAGCACCTTGCCGCCTTCGTCGAAGCGCCAGCAGTGAACCCACTCCGAAGCCACGCGGCCGCCCGTCGACTTCGACGTCGCGTCCCACGAGCCCCCGCTCACGACGCGGTCGCCGCTCGCAACGAACCAGCGCGGCTCGAACTGCAGGAAGTCCGTGGAGCCGCCGAGGCCCTGGAACCAGGCGCCCACGGCCGCGGGGCCGTTGGCTTTCTCGGGATAGGGGAAGCCCTCGGGGAGAGTGACGTGGATCCTCCACGCGACGTCGTTCGAGAGGCCCTCCAGGATCGTGGGGATGTCACCCCGGCCAAACGCCGCGTACATGGACTTGACGGTCTCTTCGTTGCTCATTCCGGTCCCTCGCTTTGGTGCGGGATACGGAACGTCCGTACGCGCTGGATCACACGGTCAAATCACGCCAATACTTCGCGCTTCTCCAGGAGCCGCTGCCGGGCCTCCACGCGCATTCCCTCGAGGCTCTCGCTCATCGCCTGCTCGAGGACCGATGCGAGCGACTCGCCCGCGAGCGCCGGGGCGTTGAGCACGAAGTCCGCGCCGGCCGCGTAGAGCTCCTTGGTCTGATCGGAGCCCTGTGCCGAAACGACGATTTCGGCCTTCGGGCAGAGCTCCCGCATGAGCTGGAGCAACCTCAGATTCGTCGTGCCCTTGAGGAACGAATCGGTCACGGTGGAGAGCACGACCTTCGCGTGCGAGATGTCGGCGTGCTCCAGCGTCGCGGGCGTGCCGATGTCGCCGTACACGTAGCGGATCCCGAGGTCCTCGAGTGGCTTTTTCACTGCCGGGTTGAAGTCGATCACGGTGATCTGCGAGAGAAGGTGCTGGTGGTTCCGGGCGATCTCGTCGATGAGCGCGCTCGCCGTGCGGAAGAACCCGAGGACGACGATCGTGCGCTCCTCGGCGTCCTTCGGCTCCTCGGCCCCGTGCTCCTTTTCCTTCCAGCCCGAGGCGACCAGCGCCCGCGAGAGCGCCGACTGCAGAGGATGGCTCCACGCGATGAGGTACGTGGAGAGCACGGCCAGGATCGCGAACGACCACGTGACGATGGTGAGCGTCTCCTTGGGGATGTGCCCGAACGTCACGCCGAGCGCCAGGATCACGAGCGCGAACTCCGACATCTGCGCGAGGTTGATCGTCGCGAGAGCGGCGATGCGGTGCGTCGCGCCGAGCGCTTTGAGCAGCCCGAGGACGCCCACCACCCGCCCCAGGAGCCCGACGAGCGCGATCGCCGGGGGCGCGAACGTTGCCGCCACCGTCGGGCACGGGCTACTGCACCCGAGTCTACC
>CAZXSG010000011.1:0-3368 GCA_964643185.1 uncultured Holophagales bacterium | reverse complement strand
AGATGCTCTCGGACCTGAACCTCAATTCGGCCGCGATCGTGACGTCCACGTTCGGTCTCGGGATCTGCATCCCGAGCGTCACGAAAAAGAGCGTGATGAAGAAGTCGCGAATGGTGAGGACCTTCGCGATGACGTCGAGGTTGTAGGGAAACGTCGCGAGCGAGATGCCGGCGATGAGGGCGCCCATCTCCATCGAGAGGCCGACCTTCGGGTGCGCCGCGACGAGACACACGAGGAAGCACCAGCCGAGCGAGAGGACGAGGAGCAACTCGGGCACCTTCGCCACGGTGTGGAAGACGTGCGGCAGTACGTAGCGCGCGAGGAGGAGAGCGAAGAGCACGAGGAGGCCGCCCGAGCCGAACGTCTTCAGGATGCCGAAGACCTCGGGTTTGGCGAAGTTGGGCTGGACCGCGAGGACGACGATCGCCCAGATGTCCTGGAAGATCAGGATGCCGATCGTGAGCCGGCCGGGCAGGGAGTCCAGTTCGCGTTTGTCGTGGAGGAGCTTGACCACGATCATCGTGGACGAGATCCCGCACGCGAGCGCGGCGTAGAACGCGTCGAAGCCCATGGGGAGCGGCAGACCCAGGCGCGCGCCGAGCGAGAAAAGCCCGTACGCCGCCGCCACGCAGACGGGGAACTGGAAGATCCCCGCCACCACCACGAGCCGCCCCGACGCGAACATGCGCTTCAGGTCGATCTCGAGACCGATCATGAAGAGCAAAAGGATGAGCCCGATGGAGGAGACGGTGACGATCTCGGTCTCGTCGGTGATGAGGCCGAGGCCCACGGGCCCGATGAGCACGCCCGCGAGGAGGTAGCCCAGGATCAGCGGTTGCCGTCCGAGCTTCATGAGGTAGGCGAGGACGCTCGCGCCCACCATGCAGAGCGCGATGTTCGCGATGACGGTGTGGCTCGCCGGGCCCCCGGCGAGAGCGGGGGCCGGAAGGAGCGCGAGGAGCGCCAGGAGGAGAGCGCGAGGGGGGCGGGGCAACGGCCCGAGCATCGGGACCGAGCGCCCCCGCGTCAACTCCTATCGCGCCCTTCGCGGAGGAGCGCCACCGCGAAGAGGAGGCCCACCGTGACCAGCCAGAACGCGAAGCCCGCGATTCCGGGACCGCCCACGAGCAGGCCCGTGACGTCCCCGGCCGGCATCTTGTTGAGCGCCACGTACCAGCCCACGAGGAACAGGGCCGAGAAGAGCTTGCCGCCGCCGGTGAGAGAGCCCGCCGCCGTCGCGAAAGCGGCGGTGAGGACGGCGCCCGCGAGCACGGCCGGGATCTGCAGAGGCTTCGTGACCGCGAGCTTCACGAGCGAAGGCACCTCGAGCGCGAGCACGAAGAGCGACGCCGCGCAGGTCTTCCAGACGACGAGGGAGCGGGGCACGCCCGGCTGACCGAGGATGAGCGGCAGCGTTCCCTCGAGCTTCTCGCGGGCCGCGCTCTCGGAAAGAGCGGGAACGAGGAGCAGCACGAGTGCCGCCGAGAGCGGGATATCGCCCGAAGGAAGGGCCGCCGCGATCGCGGCGAGGAGGAGGACCCATCGGAGGCGCGGCGCCGAGTCCCAGAGGAGGCGCGCCTCGGCGAGCACCGCGGAGAGGAACGAGGGCGTCGCCCGGATGGGAGAGAGGGATGCGAGCGAAATCGCATCCAGGGGGGCGAGCGCGACGGCCTCTTTCGGTTCGACGGCTTTCTTTTTCAGCAGCTTGCGGAGTCCGCCGCCGCGGGCGCGCCCGCCGCCGCGGGCGGGATCGAAGCGGTCGAAGAGGAGCACCGCGAGGCCCAGGATCGCGACGGGCAGGAGGAGCGTGAGCGCGCGCAGGCTCACGAAGGTGCCCGTGATCGTGACGCCGGACCAATCCACGCGGGTGATCGGCTTCCTCACGATGACGTGTCCCGAAGACACCTTGTCGCGCCCTTCCTTCGGAATCGACGCTCTCAGGACGACGTCATAGGACGCGAGGCCCGAAGGGTCGAACGGCGCGACCTTGCGCTGGTCCTGAGGGCCGTCCACCCCCGAGGTCTCCATCGGGAGCGCCATGACGGCGAGCGCGAAGAAGAAGAACCACGCCACGAAACCGGCCTTCGTGCGGAGCACCGGCGTCACGTCGAAGAGGACGGCCATGGCCGCCGTGAACGCGAGCGCGGGGATGCCGACGAGAAGCCCGGGGGCGAAGAACGCGATCGGCTGGAAGGGTCCGGTGCCGTGGAGGAGCCAGAGGACGAAGCCCGTCGCGAAGCCCGTCCCGGCGATGACGAAGAGATAGGCCGCGTGCGCGAGGAGCTTGCCGAGGAGGTACTGCCACGAGGGAAGCGGCGTCGCTGCGAGGATGGCGCCGACGCCCGTCTCGCGGTCCCTTCGCACCGAGCCCGCGACGAGGTAGTAGCCCGCGAGCGTGAGGAGGACGCCCATGAGGATCGCCAGCGCGGCGCCCACGTAGGCCGATGTGTAGAAGGGCGCGTAGAGCCTGCCGTCGGGCGTCTCCCAGATCAGCGATGCGGCGTTCCCGCCGGGTGTGGGCAGCCAGAGGGCGGCGAGACCGAGGAACGCCAGGAGGGCGACGAGCGTGGCGGGCGAGCGGAGCCGCATCGTGACCTCCGCCCGCACCTGTGCGAGGAGCGGCTCGATCACGGACGGTGCCCGGCGGTGGCGAGGAGGTACGCGTCCTCGAGCTGGGGCTCCACGGCGCGGGAGCCCGGGATGGTCGACTCGCCCACGTAACGCACGTGGACGCCGTCGGCCCGGCGGATGAGGCTCGAGAGGGTCACGCTCTTCTGGATTTCCGGAAGCCGGTCGGAGGGCACGATGGCGACGAAGACCCGCCCCTCGGCGCGGCGGAGGAGCTCTTCCGGCGAGGCCGCGAGGACGAGACGGCCCTCGCGCATCACGGCGATGGTGGACGCCACGGCCTCGATGTCCGAGACGATGTGCGTCGAGAGGATCACGACGCGCGAGTGGGCGATCTCCGACAGGAGATTGCGAAAGCGCATGCGCTCTTCCGGGTCGAGGCCCACGGTGGGCTCGTCCACGATGACGAGCTTCGGATCGCCGAGAAGCGCCTGCGCGATGCCGACGCGCTGCCGCATGCCGCCGGAGAAACCGCCGAGCCGCCGGTTGCCCGCGCCGTGGAGGTTCACGAGCGTGAGGAGCTCCTCCACACGGCGGGAGAGGTCCTTGCCCGAGATGCCCTTGAGACGGCCGAGGTACGTGAGGAACTCGGGCGCGGTGAGGCGCTCGTAGACGCCGAAGTCCTGAGGCAGGAAGCCCAGCTCGCGGCGCACGGACAGCGGGTCGGCCACGCCGTCCTTCCCGTTCCAGACGAAACGGCCCTTCGTGGGCTTCGTGATCGTCGCGAGGATCGACATGAG
>CAZXSG010000010.1:0-16961 GCA_964643185.1 uncultured Holophagales bacterium | reverse complement strand
CGTTCGAGGACTTTCGCGACTACGACGACTTCCTCGGCCCGGTCTTCGAGGTCTTCGTGAACGACCAGTACTGCTGGGTGTCGATCGAGCAGGTCGTGAGGCTCAAGGTGCAGCCGCCGAAGAAGCTGCGCGACCTCTACTGGCGACGGCCAGCATCGAGAGCCGGGACGGCTCGAAGGGCGACGTGATGCTGCCCTGCCTCTACCCGCGCACGGCGACGCACGCGGACGCCGAGGTGCGTCTCGGACGGATGACGGCGTGGCACGAGCTGGCGGCCGACGTCCTCCAGGGCCGGGGCTCGAAGACATACCTCGTGGGAGAGGCGGAGCACACGCTGCCCGAGCTCCTCGACCTCACGTTCGGCGAACCCGGTACGTAGCTGCAATGTCCTGGGGGCACCATGGCCGGTGCCCCCAGACCCCCTCCGAGCCAGTCGCTGATTTTCCCGGGGCGGGGCACCATGGCCGGTGCCCCCAGACCCCCTCCGAGCCAATCTCGATTTTTTCGGGTTCGAGCACCAATGGAAAGGGCGGCCGCAAGGCCGCCCTTTTGGTCTCGCCGCTCCCCGGAGAAAGCAGCGATTGGCTCGGAGGGGGGTTGGGGGAACCGGCCATGGTTCCCCCAAGTGTCTTTAGACTTTCTTGTTGGCCTTCTGGTCGTAGCCCGCGTTGATCGCGCCGCCCATGGACCCGTCTTCCTTCTGCTCCTTGTACTCGATCTCGATCTTCGAGAAGTTGAAGGAGATCTGGTCGGTCGGGACGACGTCACCGTGCGCGGAGCCGCCGGTCTGGTAGCTCGAGATCAGGAGGTCGGTCATCTTGATCTTGAGGTACTCCTGCTGGCCGCCGCCGGCCTTGCGGCAGGTGAGGGTGGCGCCCTTCACGTGGTCGCCCATCGCGCAGGCCAGCATGAGCTTCGGCGAGGACTTGTTGTACTTCATCACGAAGTGGAAGTCCTGCATCGAGACCTTGCCGGCGCCACCACCGCCGCCGCCACCGTGGGTGCCCTGGTTCGACTCGCCCCAGGACCACGATTCGATGTCGATCGTGTCCTTGTGCTTCGAGTCCTTGCTCTCACCGGGGATTCCTTCGATCTTCAGGAAGTAGTCGACAGCTGCCATGAAGTCCTCCTTGCTCGGTTCACCGAGTCGCTGGTTTGAAGTTGAGTGACGGTTTTGCCAAGAGTATTTCCGAATCGCGTCCGGCGTCAACGAAGTCGCCGTGGTCCAGGGGATTGGAAGTCCGGTGCTTCAGTGAATCCAATGTGGGGCCCGTCCCGCGAAAGCGCTGTGACACCTCACACACGGTCGGTCGTCTCCGCCTGCGGAGCGGCTTCGGGAGCGGACTCGAGGCCGGAGACGGCCGGCTCGGCCGGCGAAGGCACCACGAGTGCGGCGACGTCGCCAGCCGCCATGGCAGCGATCACCGCCTTCTCGGCGCTCTCCGGGTTCTCCGGGACGGGGGACTCGAGAACGGGCTCCATAGCGGCTTCGGGGGCCGGTGCAGGGGAATGCTCGATCGCGGCGGCGGACGGGAGCGCGGCGTCCTTCGGCTCCGCGGCCAGCGGAGGGACGACGACGATGGGCTCGACAAGGACCTCGGGCAACGCCACCGGGGCGGCCGTCACGGGCTCTTCGGGAATCGGCCAGCCGATCTCGTAGACGTCGCCGCCGAGAGAGCGCCGGGGATGCAACAGGAAGATGTCGTCGGGGGCGAGATCCCGCGAGAGGAGCGAGGCCCGTCCACGCCCCTGAGCCGTCTCGTAAAGCCAGCCCACGAGCGGCCGCTTCTCGGGAGTCTCCTCGAGGCTCCGCAGCCAGAACCCCATCTGGGACCTCCGCGAGGGGCGAGCCCCGAGCGGCACGCGCAGGACGCCCGCCCGGCGCCACGCCGAGAGCGCTTCCCGGTGGAACGACGAGAAGCTCGCGGCCCCGTCCTCGAGGAGAGATGCGGCGAAGTCGGACGCGTCGGCGCCGCGGTCGGCCAGGGCCTGCGCGGCTTCCTTCCGCGGGCGCAGCGCGAGGGTCACCTGAGCGCCGCGGGACGCGGTGTAGAAGTCCTGGACGCTCGCGGAGGTGTCCTCGCCGCCGAAGCGGTCGAGCACGGCCTCGGCCTTCTCGAGAAGGGGTCCCACGCCGTCGAAAACCGACACGGCATCGGTGCCCGGCGGCAGGGAAACGAAGAGCACGAACGGGAACGTGCGCAGGCCGCCCGCGTCGGTCGAGCCCCAGAGGAGGCCGGTGACGACGCGTTTGGACGTGGGCAGCCGCAGGCAGAACGCGTGAGGGGGAATGCGGGTCGCCTTGCAGTCCTCGTCGTTCGACCAGCGGTGCGAGAAGCTGCGGTCCAGAAAATCCCGCAGCTCCCGTGCCCCGTCGTCGGCGAGACCGGCCGAGAGAAAGTCCTTGTAGACCGGGAGCTTCCCGTAAATCGATATCGGATACACCGTGCCCTTGGAGTCGTCCTTCTTGAGCCCCGGGATCACTTTTTTCCAGAACGAGTTCTCGCTCACGTTGGCCTCAGTCCGGGAGCACACCGGGTAGCGGGTCGTCGAACCGGAGCTCGAAGCGGCCCTCGATCATCTGGGAGGAGCCGGGGTCCGGCACCCTCAGGCGTACGACGTGCACGCGACCGTCCTCCTGCGCGCCGTCGGAGGCGAGGAGCAGAAAGGCGAAGAGACGGAGCGCTCCCCCTTCGATGAGAAGCACACCCTCCGTGCGGGCGCCCTCGTTGCGCGCCTTGATGGTGAGAGGAGCCTCGCTGCCGCCCACCGAGTACGTGAACATCGTCTTCGTACCGAGACGCTGCGACGTCGCCGGCCGGATGAGCGTCTTGTCGTCGAAGAACGCCACGACCGACGCCTTCGCCTGGAGAGACGTGGCCGAGGGCGCCGCGTCGGGCAGGAACCGCACCTCGATCCCTCGGTCGCGCAGCGCGCCGCCCGCGGGGACCTTGGCACCGGGCGCCGGCGCCCCGTAGAGGAACCGCGCCCACTCGAGCGCCGTGCGGGCCAGCTTCCCGTCGTTGCCGAGCGTCGCGAGCGTGGCCTCGTTGAGATCCTCGCTCGCGAGCGCGCCCAGGATCTCGGTGATCTCCTGGGGACGCATCGTGTCGAGACGGAGCGTCGCCGTGTTGCCCGTGCGGAGCGCGAGCGTGCCGGCGTCGTACTTCATCCGCTTGTCGCGGAGCTGGGCCGACGTGACGAAGGGGAACATGCCCCGCGCGTAAAACGACTGGAGCTGCTTGATCTGAGGCGTGAGCTTTCCGGCGACCTCGGTGCCCGTCTCGCTCTGGAGGAGCTTGAGACCGTGGTCCTCGACGCCCTTGAGGTCGTTCGCGAAACGGTTCCCGCGGCGAAGCGCAGCGTTCTCGGAGAAGGCCCGGAACTTCCGCTGCCAGTCCGGCTCCTTGGTGAGCTGCGAGAGCGCGACCTTGGGCTGGTCGGGCAGCGAGGTCACGAGCTGCTTGAACCTCTCGACGGACGCGATGAGGTCCGGGCTGACTTTCCCCGCTTCCTTCTGCTGGCTCTGGGCCGAGGCTTTTTTGTTGAACTCGGTGAGGAGCGGGTTGAGGAAGTTGTTGCCCTGCGCGAAGGTCGCGATGTCCTGCGCCGTGAGCGACGCGCCCGGCTCGGCTCCCGGGGGAGGCGGCCCGCCGGCGCGCACCGGCTGCCACGTGGCGATCGCGGTGCGGAAGCCGGCCCAGGATCCCGCGCGCCAGCCGCTCGGGAAGACGAAGGCCTCGCCGCCGGCCGAGAGCGATCTCGCGTCCATGGCCTGGCCCATGCAGCGGCGCAGGTAGTCGAGCTCGGTCTGGACGATGCGTCCCACCGAGGCCTTCACCTCGGGGTCCGTGGCGTAGAGGCTCCACTGGCTCGCCGCGGAGACGATGGAGTTCGCGAGCGCGACCTGGGGACGCGCGAACGCCGGGTTGCAGCACAGATCGCCGGGACACGCGGACCCGAGCGACTGGGCGAAGAAGTCCTGGGCGACGGGAAGAGCCCGGGCGGCGAGGGCGATCTCGGCCGAGCGCTCGAGCGAGGGACGCAGCTCGGCGAACCGGAAGCGGGGGTCCAGGGGCGTCGCGCCCAGATCCGCGAGCTTCAGGAACACGCCCTTCTTGACGTCTTCCTGGCGCTTCCACCAGCCGTCCAGCTTGGCGCGCTTCTCCTCCCAGTTGGGCACGGACGCGAGCAGCGTGAGGATGCGGCCATCCTCCCCCGCCCGGAACGTGGGGAGATCCGTGTAGGCGCCGAGCTCGGCGATGAGAGGCCCCAGCACCGTCGCGGGCTTCGTGGGCGCGAGCTTGCCCGTGGGGTCCTTCACGACGAAATGAGAGCCCTCGTCCTGGCGGGCATTCAGGGAATCGACGCCCTGCTGGAGCGCGGCGGCCAGCGCGTCGTAGCGCTCCTGCGCGATCGATGTGGGCAGCGAGAGCGTCCAGAGGATCACCTTGCGGTAGCTCTGCGAGAGGAAGTCGCTCCACTGGACGAGAGAGGGCCCCGGGAAGCTCTTGTCCGACGGCCGCGGGGTGCCGAGGCGGACCTCGACGTCCTTCCAGGCCTTCGCGAACCGGCGGGCGGCCTGGGTCGTGGTCTGGAGGCGCGCCTCGCCGCTCTCCGAGAGCGTCGTGAGCGCGCCGTGCGAAGCGACGAGCTCACCCAGCGCGAGCTGGAGCTCGTAGTCCCAGCGGGCCAGGTTCTGGATGGTCCAGAACTCTTCGAACTTGGCGACGGCCCGCGCGGGATCGGGCACCGTCGCCTCCTCCTCGGGCTTCGGAGGCGCCATGCCCTCGAGGAGCTTGTCGGCCTTGATCGCGTCCTGGGGCTTGATCGAGGCGACGAGCTTTTCGATCTCGCCACCGTGCTCGCGTGTCCCTGTGCCCTTGGTGGCGCGCACGAGATCGAAGAGAGGGGCGAGCCGCATCTGCCGGAACAGCGCTTCCTTCTTGGCGTCGCGCTCTTCCTTGGCTTTTCCAACGGCGTCTTTCTTGATCGTGACCGCCGGCGCCGTCTGCGCGGCGTGCCACTGGAGCAGGCTCTGAAGGGCCTCGAAGAACGGCTTGTAGGCCTTCTCGAGATCCTGCTGCTTCTTCCAGTCGAGGTTGCCCATCCGGGCCTCGGCGTCGATCAGGAGCGGCGCCGCCACGTGCTTCATGAGGAGCTTCCGCTGGATCGCGAGGAGCGAATCGGCCAGCTCGTTCTCCCGGCCGCGGAGAAAGAGGAGGAGCGTGAGACGACGCTCGGCGAGGGAGTCGCGGCTCACCTGGATCTGCTGAGCGAGGAGGTAGGCCCGTTGCGGCGTACAGGGCTCTTCGGCGGCGCCCTGGTCGCAGGCGGCGGCCTCGTCGACGGCCTCGCGGATCGGGTTGAGGGTCTGACGCAGAGACAGGAACGGCAGCACCATGCCGCAGAGCACGAGGACGACGACGACGATGCCGATGACCGCGAGCGCCGTGCGGAGCTTGCGGTCCTGCATCTCGGCAACCCGGGTGCGCGCGATGAGGCCCTGCTCGGGGAAGACCTTCTTCTCGTAGAAGTCCTTGATGAAGAACGCGCGGGACTTCTTGAAGATCGATTCCAGGCTCTCCACGACCTCGTTGGCCGACGCGCCGGCCACGGAGAGGAGGTCGCGAGTCGCCTGTGCGATGGGCTTGCCCTGCTGGACGCCGCTCGAGAGGTAGAGGCCCCGGAACAGGAGCGGCTCCTCGTAGCGCGTCGTCGAGAAGATCGTCTTGATGTAGCCGCCGAGCGGGTTTCCGAGGGCGCGGAGCTCCTCGGGAAACGGGAACAGCCGGTCCACCTGCGAGACGTTTTCCTCCGTCGCGAGGAACTTGAGCCGCAGCTTGTGGATGCGCTCGACGATGCTCTCCCAAACGCCCTCGAACTTCGCGGGGTCGAACGCGACCGTGGTCTCCTCGGGGTTCGACCAGCCCACGAGCTGCCGCTGGTGCTCGGGGTCGAGCCGCGAGAAGAACTCCGAGAAGCCCAGCACGCGGTCGGACTTCGTGATCATGAGGAAGACCGGGAAGCGGATCTGCAGGACCTTCTGGATGTTCAGGAGCTTCCCGCGGATGTTCTGGGCCTTCCGCTCGCGCTCCTCGGCCGTGTCCTCGAGGAGCGTCGTCGAGGGGATGACCACGAGGACACCGTTGATCGGGCAGTAGGGCCGGTATTTCTTGAGGAGCTTGAGGAACGACGACCACTCCTCGCGGTCGGGAGCGGCGTCTTCCTGGAACGTGAAGCGGCCGGCCGTGTCGAGAATGACGGCCTCGTTCGAGAACCACCAGTCGCAGTTGCGCGTGCCGCCGGCGCCCGAGAGGGCCTCCTTGCCGATGGGGAACTCGAGTCCGGAATTCGCGAGCGTCGTCGACTTGCCCGACTGCGGCTCGCCGATGAGCATGTACCAGGGGAGCTGATAGATGTCGATGCGGGCTGCCTTCAGCTCCGTCATCGCCAGCTTCCACTTTTCGGTGAGGTCGCGCAGCGCGACGCGCACTTCGTCGCGCGAAGCGCCGGCGGACTCCTTCGCGAGCTCGCCCTCGAACGCGTCGCCCTTCTTCTTGTCGCGCTTCTCGAACAGGATGTTCACGAGGAAGAGAAGGCCCGCGATGACGAGGAGCCCCACGATGACGATCCAGTAGGGCAGCCCGATGAAGCCCGCGAGGATCAGCAGGATGGGCAGGAGGAGGACGATCGCGATGATGTACTTAACGAATTTGGGCGCGCTCTGGAGGAGCCCCATGAGCTCGCCGAGGAAGCCGCTCACTTGACGACCCCCATGGCCCGGGCCGAGTCCTGGATGCCGGTGACGGAGGCCTTCCAGAGGCCCCAGGTGCCGACCCAGTAGAAGACGAGCATTCCCAGCGAGATCACGAGCACGCGCACGAGCGTGACGACGGGTGACAGCCTGCGCGGCTCCTTCGGAGCCACGTGATACGCGTCCGGCGTGATGCGCTCCGTCGAGACGGGTGCGATGTACTCGGCGAGCATGCGGTACAGCTTCTTGCGAACCTCCGAGAGCTTCTCGGGGCGGTCGCGGTACTTGCCCGCGAAGCCGAGCGTGAGGCCGGTGTAGAGCACCGACGCGAGCTCGATCTGGTCCGACCGGATGTCGTTCGCGATCGAGAAGTATTTCTCTCCGCCCACGTTCGTGCCGAAGAAGCGCTCCTCGAGGAGCGCGTTCTCCCAGCTCGCGGCGTGCTGCCAGCCCGACTGCAGAATCGTCTCGTCGGCGAGCACCACGAGGGGATAGCGGGCCTTGTCGTAGAGCGCCTCGAGGCGCGGATCCCGCTGCGCCTCACGGCCCAGCTCGGCGAAGAGCTCCTCGAGCTGCCGCTTCACCTCGTTGAGCTCGAGTCGGACCCCCCGCTTGACCTTTCTCCGGAACGAGACGAGCCAGAGGAAGAGGGGCGAGACGGCTCGGAAGAGAAGGCTCGCTCCCTCCATCAGGCTCCGCCTTTGGGCACGGCGTAGAGCGCGAAGGAGAGCTTCGGATCGAGAGCGCCCGAGACGGCCACGACCTTCTCCTTCACGACGTTGAGCCAGTACGGCCCGGACTTCTCGATCATGAGGTAGTAGTTGTTGTCCTGCGCGGGCAGCCCGTTGGGCGCGCGCTTGAGGAGCTGGAGATCGAGCCCGAAGAGACGCCGCTGCTTGAGGACCGGGATGTCGTTCACCGAGCCGACCTTCATGATGTCGATGCGGTTGCGCACCTCGCGCTCGCCGAGATCGCTCTCGATGCCGATGTAGAGCTCCGCGTCGCCCGCGGCCTCGGCCGGCAGGGCCGCCACGAGGAGGTCCTCGCGGAGCACGAAATCGACCCGCACGAACCGCGACGCGGCCACGCGATCGAGAAGGCCCGCGAAGAGGTGCGACATTTCGCCGAAGCAGGCCGGCAGCCGGTCGTGATCGTAGAGCGGCACCCGCACCGGCGTGCGCCCGTCGTCGAACACCGAGAGGAGCCCCGCGAGCCGCGCGAACTCCAGGTAGATGGCGAAGGGATGGATGCGCGGCAGACGCGTGAGCTGCTGGAAGAGGAACGTATACGGCGCGAGGGACTGCAGCTTGAGCACGGCCTCCCAGTTGCCCGACTGCCCCGCGGTGAGCCGCACTTCGGCCGCCTCCGAAAGGAGCAGCCGGTACTTGGCCTCGAGCCGGTTCATCACCGTCTGGCAGATCGTCTGGAGGGCGGGCACGGCCGAGATCTCGAGGGCCGGCGGAATCGAGTCGGTGGCCCAGGCGGGCAGAGCGCGGTCCTGGGCGGAGCGCTCGATGACGCCGATGGGCAGGGTCTCGTAGCCCTCGCGGTTCTCGGCGCCGAAGAAGACGCGCCCCGCGTAGCGCCGCACCTGGAGGATCTGGGCGTTGTCGCCGGTGTTCTCGTCGGCCACCTGGACGCTGTCGACGGCGAACCTGCGGTCCATGCCGGCGAGGCGCTCCCCCGCGAGAAGCGCGTTGGGCTGGCCTTCGCGCCACACGGGAACGCCCACGTGCACGTCCATGCGTCCGCCGGCGGCGTCCAGCTCGTTCTTGAACGTACGCGGCGCGAGGCTCACGTTCTGGGGAAACGACAGCACCGTGCCGTCCTTGAGCTTGAGGTCGAGCGCCCGCACCTCGAAGACGTACTTCTCGAGCTGGTCGGTCGCGACGTCGAGACGCGCGAGACCCCACGAGAACGGGGCCACGAGCGCGAGATCCCGCGCGATGGCCTCGGTGCGATGGCGTTCGGCCGCCTGGAAGTGGTGCGGCCTGAGGAACATCCCCTCGGCGAAATGGACTTCGGGTGTGCGCGTCATCAGGTCCTACCGAAGCGTGATTTCTTTGTCGTGGACGGAGATCTCGAGCTTCTTGCCCTTCCACTTCTTCTTGTCGAGGACGAGGATCTGCTGGCCGCCGGCCTGGTTCTGGAACTTGTAGTCGGCCACCACGACCAGGAACTCGTCGCCCTTCTGGGCCGCGACGGGCACCTTCACCTCGCACTTGCCGTCGGGGCTCGTCATGGGAAACGTCAGCGTCTTGAGCCGGTCGCCCATGCCGTTCCGCGCGGAGTCGTAGAACCAGCGCTCGCCCATCTCGCGAATGCGCCGCGCGTCCGACTCGGTGCCGCGCACGACGTCGACGGTGAGGAGCGTGCCGCCGTTGACCACCGGATCGCATTTGAAGTTCAGCGTCGCGGTCGAGCCGCCGCAGGCGGTGGTGAGAACGCTCGCGACCACGAGGGCCGCCAGGTGGAGACCGGAACTCTTGGGCTGCGTCATGGTGTCAACCTTTCGCTTTGCGGAGCTTCTCGAACTCGTCTTTTGCAAACTGGGCGGCGACCTTGAGGATCTGATCCTGGGCGACGTCGGCCGAGAGCCCGTGGGCCAGCTGCCGGTACGTCTCCCACCAGTCGGTCGTGTCGCTCCGGAGCTTCCAGCCGGCGGGTCTCGGAGCCGACTCGATGACCGAGGGGTTGATCTTCTTCCAGAGCTTCTCGAACCAGAGCCGCGGGGCCTCGTGGTACGCGGCGAACAGCGCGACCTGCCAGCGCTGGAGCTGCGCGAGGTAGGCCTCGAGCTTCGCGGTGGAAGTTTCCTTGCCCGAGATGAGGTCCCCGAGAAAGCCCTCGAGGGTGTCGCTGAAATTCTGCAGGCGGAAGCTCGTCGTCTCGTTCCCGGGCATGGTCAGCGTCTGCAGGGCCGAGAGCAGGAACCGCTCGAGGAGGAACGCGAACTGGAGCGACTCGCGGAGCGCGAGGAGGCGCGGATCCCCGCGCATCGCCTCGGTGAGGGGCTCGTGCGGGAGCAGCGCACGGAGGTTTCCGGGAGCGCCCTTCGGGGCCTCCTCGGCCCGGGAGCGGGCCGCGTCGAGCTCCCGCTCGAGGCGCTTCACCTCGCGGCGGAGACGGGCGAGCTCCTCTTCCTGCGCGGGCACGGCCGAGGCGCCCTCGGGCACGGGGAAGAGCTTGCGCGTCTGCTCCACGATGCGGCGGCCCTTTTCGGGCTGGGCGGCGCGCACCTCGCGGAGAACGCGGACGCGGAGCGCCTCCCGGCGATCCTCCACGGCCGCGTGCCGGTAGGTGGCGGCGATCTCGAGGAGATCGCGCCCCAGCTCGCCCGCCTGAGGGTCCAGCAGCCCGTCGCTCGAGAAGGGTGGAGCGATCTCCCGCGGCGCTGCTTCGGCAGGCGGCGCGTAGCCGCGTTGCGGTTGAGCCTCGGGCTCGTACGAGCGCTCGGCCGGACGTTTGGCCACAGTCTCCTGGGCTGCGTAGCCCCGGAGCTGCGAGGCCTCGGGGGCCGGTGCCGCGCGTTGCGCCGGAGCGTCAGGCGCAGCGAAGCCGCGCTGTGGCTGTGACTGCGCTTCGGGCTCGTCGTATCCCCTCGGGGGCGTCCGGGCCGAATCGCTGACCCGGGGGGACGGAGGCGGCTCGGGTGGAGCGACACCCGACCGGCCGGCAGCCGCCGGCGCTCGCGACGGCGGTCTCTGCGGCTCGACGGCAGGCTCCTCGGCGCTCGGACGGCGGGGCGGGGCGAGCGTCGTCTTCGGGCCCGCGTCCGGGGCCACGGACGGCATGCGCTGGGAGACGAAGCCCCGGCGCGGAGGTGGCTCGCCCTCGGCGTCGATGCCGGGGACCTCGGTGGGCGGCACCGGGAATCGCCGCTTCTCGAGGTGCGTCTCCTTGAGGTCGTCCTCTTCCCATGAGCGGCGTGGCCCGCCGCCGAGGACCTCCTCCTCGCTTGGAGCCAGGGCGGACGGGATCTGCAGTCCGTGGGCCTTGAGCCAGGTGCCAACGGCCCCGCGCTCGTCCGCCACGAGAAATCCCAGGAGCTCCCGGCGAAGTGCCGTCTCGGGATCGTCCTGGACGTTCTTCAGGCGCCGCACGGCGGCCCTCAGGAACGTCGCGACCTTGGGCGCCACGAGAAAGTCGTTCGCGGCGGCCTTCAGCTCCACGGGGCGCATGAGCACTTCCGCCAGCCACTTCTCGGGCTCCTGGAAGAGCGAGGCTTCCCAAAGCTCGGCGAGCGCGTCCTCGCGGGCCCAGCCCGCGTCGCGGAGAACCTTCTGGAGCCACGGGTTGCGCGACCTGAGCACCGCGTCGGTGAGATGGCGCGTGTCGAGAAAGGACTCCTTCCGCGCCTCCGCGGACTTTCGCGCCGCATCGAGCAGGATCTCGAGGTTGGCGTCGCCGAAGTCCGACGCGACCACGGCGTCGATGACGATCGACGAGGTCGGCATCTCCTCGAGGAGGTCCACACGCACCGGCGTGAACGAGAAGAGGATCATCGAGCCGGGCTCGATCTCCACCTCGCCCGAGAGGCGTTTCTGTTCGGCGAAGGTCCCGTTCGTGGAGCCCAGGTCGCGCACGAAGACGCGTCCCCGATCCATGCGCAGCTCCGCGTGCGACGCGGAGATGCCGAGGCCCTTGGAGATCACGAACTGGTTCTGGGCCCCGCGGTTCTTGTCCTTCTCGACGCGCCCGACGCGCACCACGCCGTTCACGCCGGGACCCACGTAGCGATGGCCCTCCATGGGGCCGAGCCAGACCTCGAGACCGAAGAGCGTCGACGTCACTCGGCGAGTCTCCTACACCCTGCGCCGCGGAGCGACGCTGGGAGAAAGCTCCTCGAGCCAGACCTCCCCGAGGACCTGCTGGATTTCCAGGTGGAGGCCCTGGCGCGAGAACAGCACGGATTCGAGCTCCTTGGTGATGGCTTCGGTTTCCTGCACGACCCAGTCGAGCCGGTCCAGGAAGCTCCCCTCTCCGCTGACCGGCCCGGCCAGAGACAGCGAGAGGCCCGGGACCTTCGAGAAGAGCCGGAACGCGAGGAGGAGGGCGCGATCCCACAGCACCTCGGGAATCGCGTTGGGCCGCCCGCGCCTGCGGTCCTCGGCCTCGAAGAAGACGGAGGGACGCGCGAGGAGCGGTCCCACCGCGGCGTCGCCGCGGGCGAGGGTCACGAGCGCGGGGCCGTCGGCCGTCTGCTTGACGCGCCCCGCGTGCGGAGCGAAGAAGCGCGTCAGCTCCTGCGTCACCGAGGCGATGTCCTGTGCGTCGTTCACCACGAGGAGCCTGAGGAGCAGGACCCCGAGCGCATGGAAGTCGCCCGTGGCGCGGAAATCGGAATACACCTTGTACGTCGTCGCGGGGAGGCGCACGCCGATCGTGCGGCGGAGGCGCTGCGTGGCACCCTCGGCGAGCGGCAGCGGGCTGGTCAGGAACGTGATCTCGCTGCCGGTCACGGGCGCGCGGGGCCGCAGGCGGGCCGTGGCCTGCGTGACTCCGAGGTCCAGCGTGGCGTCGTGCAGGCCGAGCACGAGGACGTCGTTCGGCGTGGGAGCCGGATAGAGACCGTAGGGGTCCACGAGCCGGCCCTCGAGCTCCACGCCGCGGGCGCTCTCGTTCACCTCCGAGAGGATCACCTCGCAGGGCCGCGTGCCCGCGAGACGGAACTCCTGAGCCTCGGGAGAGGCGTAGGGCACGGCGGGCGCGGACGGCGGAACGGCCAGCTCCTCGAAGCCCTGCAGCTCCACGACGCGTCCGCCCGCGGAAAGCCCGTGGAGCCGGGTCTGGAAGCACCAGAGCGCGGGGAGGCCGTCGCCGCCGCCATAGAGATCGACGAGGAGATGGCGCGGGTGCACGTCGAGGTGCGGCCGGGACGTGGCCTTGCCAAACGTGATGAGGCTGCGTGCGACTTGCCGGAACGCGGTGAGCTTGAGCGCGAGAGCTTCCACGGCGTCGAGCCCCGAGCCCTCGGCCGAGAAGAGCGTGCGGGTGGACGCGCTCGAGTGCGACGCGAAGACGGCGTGCCGGAAACGCGTGGACGGCGGAACGCTCGGCCCACCCCGAACGGCCCGCAGGGACTCCCAGGGCCGGCCGCCCGCGAGGTCCGAGAATTCCTCGATGGTGAGCGCGGAGAGACCCGTGAGGAGAAAAGGCCCGTCGTAGAAGGAGAGAAAGCGGGCGGCCTTGCCGAGACGCACGGAGCCGTCCGTGCCGGGCAGGCTCACGACACCGGCGTCGAGCGCAGCATCCAGCTCCGCGACGAGCTGGGCGGGAGTTCGCACGTTCGCACGCGCGGGGCCCGTTCCGTAGAACGCCCGTTCGTCCTCGGGCGCCGCCGGATCCCACAGGAACCTCTCGAGCGAGCCCTCGTAGGACGGCAGGCCGTGAGCCGAGAGGACTCCCTCGTCGCGGCACGTCGCGAGAAAGCCGCCGCGCGGGCTCGGGGTGCGCAGCAGCATGCGCAGGCCGCGGTGATAGAGAAGTGGCGGGAGGAGACCGCCTTCCTTCTCTCCGAGCTCGAGGCCATAGAGACGGGGAAAGCCCGGTCCCATGGCCGAGAGCGTCTTCGTGTACTGGCGCTCCCTGCGGAAACGTTCGTCCCGCGCGCCATTCGTGTCGGGCTCTCCGGGCCGGCTCTCCGACGCGTCGGTGAGCAGCTTGAGCGCCAGCAGCTCCACGACGGTGTCGGCATCGCCCTTCACCGCGGCCACGAAGACGCGCGACGTCTCGTCGGGAGACGACAGCGTGAGAGGCTCGTCGCCGGCCTCGGAGGCCGTCGTGTCGAGCACGAGATGGAGGCTCAGCGCCGCCGCTCCCTCGAGCGGGAAGAGCCTCACGGTGGGAAACCGGAAAGCAGGGCTCAGGCTCAAAGTGCCCGCATTCTAAGGGCCGCAAGGGCCCGGGGGGATCGAGAAACCCCGGGATCGAAATTCCGCGTCTAGAATCGTTCCAACGTGACCCTGCACCTCGAGGCTCCGTGAACGCAGCCGGACTCGCGCTCACCGACGTCGAGCTCCTCGCGTCCCTCGAGAAGCGCCGCTTTCGCGAGCGGTTCAAGGCGCGTCACCGGGCTTCCTCCGATCTGCTCGAGGCGACGATCCTCAACCTCGACACCGGCGACCCTGGGGTCGACGCGTCCCTGGCGTTCGCGCGGGAGACCGCGTACCTCGCCGCCGTCGACGACCCGCTCTTCCCGGGCCTCTACGGCCACGGAGTCCAGGGAGCCGGAAAGGGCTACCTTCTCACCGAGCACGTGCCCGGCAGGCCGCTGGCCGATTACGCGCTCGCTTCCGTGCCCGAGGTCATACGGCTTTCCTCCCAGCTCGCGCTCGGGCTCGTCGCTCTCGAGCGTGCGGGCTTCGGCGCCCGTCAGCTCGTCTTCGAGGGCTTTCTCGTGGGAGAGGTCGGCGTGCCGCGTCTCGTGGTGCGGGAGCTCGCGGGGGTGCGCGAGGCCAGCCAGATGCTCCCGGGAGCGACGGCCCAGATGCTGGGGTTCTTCCTGCGCGAGTGGCTGTGGGGCCAGGCGGAACGCGCCTCGGGCGAGCCTTTGCCGAGGACGCCGCACGTCGCGCAACCGAAGGAGCGGGGGTCGATTCCGGAGGGCGTGCTCGAGCTCGTCGCGCGTCTCGTTTCAGAGAACCCCGAACGGCGCGCGACCCTGCTCGAGGCCGCCGCCGAGCTGCTCGACGCAAGGCGCAAGCTGCCGGTGTCGCCGGAGCGGCCCACGGCAGACGAGGAATCGCTACCGTCGATTTCCCTGTCCTGGCACGATCTCGAGCCGGCCACGCGCCTGCCCCGGCTCTCGGGACCGGGCGCTCCGCGCAATCTGGTCACGGCGACCGGCGAAATCTCGCGGGACCTCCCCGAACGCACGGACAAGGCCATGACGAGATCGCGCTGGCTGCTCGGCGCGGCGCTCCTCGTGCTGGTCTCGGCGGCCGTGGGACTGATCTTCCTTCTGCTGTAGAGGGAACGTGTCAGTCGGCCAGGGCTTCCGCAGAAGCCAGGGCGCGCTGGAGCGCCGCATGGAAGGCTTTCGGATCCTCGAGCGGGCCGTCGTGCCCGATGCCGTCGAGAACGTGGAGAGGCGCCCCCGAAAGCTGCGAAAGCCGCCGTGCGTCGTCGAGAGGAAAGAGCGTCTCTTTCGCCCCCCAGATGATCGCCGTCGAGCGCGGGAGCTCGGCTTCCCGGCCCACGAGCCCGTCTTTCTCGGAGAGCTGGTCGAGGGTGACGACGACGCTCGGCCCCCGGTAGTTCCGGCCGAACGCGTTCCTCACGAAGCCCGTCATCGGAAACGGCTTGCGGTGGAAAAGCAGATCCACGAGCGCCGTGGCGCCCGTCCGGTTCTCGGGAGCCAGCGAGCGCTTCAGCCCCTCGACCTCCTCGGGTTTCACCGGTGTGAACCCGCCGCTGTCCACGAGGACGAGCCGCCCGATCCGGCGCGGATAGGTGAGTGCGTAGGACGCCGCGGTCCAGCCGCCGAGGGAGTGGCCCACGACGTCCATCCGCCGGAACCCGAGCGCCTCCGCGAGAGCCTCCACAGCCGCGACCCGCGCGGGAAGGCCGTAGCCCGCGGGCGTAGCGGGCTGGGCGCTGCGTCCGCTGCCGGGCGCATCGAGGATCACGGCGGTGCGACCCTGCGCCTTCAGGAACAGCGCGGCGTCGGCCCAGTACGTCGCGTCCGCACCCAGCCCGTGCAGGAACACGACCGGCGTTTCGGCAGAGAGGGGCCCGAGAGTGATCGCCCGGAGGCGAGTGCCGTCGTGCGAGAGAAACGACTCGTTCCGTGCGCCGGCGAACGCGAGCCGCCGTTCGTTGACCTCCCCCGCGAGGCCGATGGGATCGGCGATGAAGAGCCCGAGGAGGAAGAAGCCGGCGAGGACGCCGCCCAGGACGGCGGCGCCGAGAAGCCGCTTCACGCGCCCAGCGGCGCCGAGACCTGTTGCGAGAGCGCCCTCTTGGCGAGCGCCACCTCGGCGAGCGCCTGCTTCGAGATCGCGAGGATGAGATACCACCCCGCGACGACGAGAGCTCCCAGCCAGATCTTCCAGTCGAGCCCGAGCGGCGGGTTCATGTCCCAGAGGCCGTGGAGCACCACCGCGATCCCCCAGCGGCGGATCACGATGGGGTGCGTGAGCATCTTGAGGTCGAACTTCGAGTCGCCCTTCACCTTCCAGATCGCCGAGCCCACCATCGCCGTCCAGATGACGTGTCCGCCGGGCGCGAGCAGGCCGCGGAGCGTGATGCTCGCGGTGATGTCCGAGAGCGGCCCGAGGATGTGCTTGAACGCGTAGCCGGCCGACTCGAAACCCGCAAAGCCCGCGCCCACCGCCGCCCCGAAGAGGATGCCGTTGAGCTGCCAGCGCCATCTGGAGCTGGACGCGACGAGCAGGAGCGCGAGCGCCTTGCCCGTTTCCTCGGTGACGCCCGTGAGCATCGCCGGAATGATGGCGCCCGTGCCGGAGCCCGGGATCACGGTGAAGAGAAAGACCGTGACCACGAGGCTCCACGCGCCGCCGAGGAGCAGCATCTTCCCAACCTGGTACACCGACACGTTGCGGGGAATGTTCAGCTCGAAGAACAGGACGACGACGGACATCGGCACGACGAACGAGCCGACGACGATGAGCCCCGGAAGGAAATTGACGTTCTTGAAGCTCGTGAGCCCGATGTAGAGCAGGAAGTACGTGAGGAGCGCTCCGCCCAGGATGCGCCAGAACACGCGCGGAACGGGCCAGCCCGTGACGACGTCCGCGAGCTGCGGCGTCGTGGTGGTGGTCCCCGCGATGAAGACCTCCTCGATGTCCTCGGCGCGGGTGTCCTTCTTGAGCCCCTCGAGGAGAAAGTCCTTCACGTTCAGGCCGGAGAGCGTGGGGAGGTCCCCCACCTCACTGAGCTTGGCGCCGATGCCGCCGAGCACGCCGCGGTCTTTCTCCTTGGGGACCGCCGCTGCTGCCGCAGCGGCCGCAGCCGCCACGGCCATCGGCGAGGGTGGAGCCGGCTCCACCCTCACAGGCGCTGGCACGACGACCGGGGGTGGCGGCCCCGCCGGTTCCGCGTGCGCTTGATTTGCCTGCCGAGCCCCCCGCGCCGCGGAAACGGGAGGTGGTGGAGGCGCAGCCGGAGCCTTTGCGGGCTCGCCGCCGGCCCCCCCGGCCCCGAAGGCCCCCGCGCTCGCGCCCGCCGCCCCCCGGGCGCC
>CAZXSG010000009.1:0-17096 GCA_964643185.1 uncultured Holophagales bacterium | reverse complement strand
CGGTGAACCTCGTGTTCCTCACGAGCGTGCGCGTTCTGGTGCGGCTCCTGGCCCGCACCGTGCGGGCCCGGGGCTTCAACTACCGCACCGTGGTGCTCGTGGGCGACACGCCCCGCGCGCGCGCCATGGCCCGGCTCATCCGCGATCACCCCTGGTGGGGCCTCCGGCTCATCGGCGTGGTGCGCGACCGGCCCGCGTCGAGCGAGGCCGGCACCACGGACGGCGGCCTCCCCGTGCTGGGCACCATCGCGGACCTCCCCACCGTGCTCACGACGCTGCCCGTCGACGAGGTGATCCTCACCGCCGAAGGGAGCGACATCGGCAGCCTCGAGGACGTGTTCCTGCTCTGTGAGGACATGGGCATCGTCACGCGGCTCTCGCTGGATTTCTTTCCGCACGTCCTCGCCCATGCGCGCATCGAAGAGCTCGACGGCACGCCGCTCCTGACGTTCTCGACGACCCCGGGCGACGACCTCGCGCTCCTCGCCAAGCGCACGCTGGACATCTTCCTGGCGCTGCTCCTCATCGGCGTGTCGATTCTCCCGATGCTCCTCGTGGCGCTCCTCATCAAGCTCACGTCGAAGGGCCCCGTGCTGTTCCGCCAGACGCGCTGCGGGCTGAACGGACGCCCGTTCACGCTCTACAAGCTGCGCACCATGGTGCAGGACGCCGAGGAGCGTTTCGCCGAGGTGGCGCACCTCAACGAGCACGAGGGCCCGGTGTTCAAGAGCGCGCAGGACCCGCGGGTCACGTTGCTCGGCCGGCTGCTCCGGCGCTTCTCACTGGACGAGCTGCCGCAGCTCTGGAACGTGCTGAAGGGCGAGATGTCGCTGGTGGGCCCGCGCCCCCCGCTGCCCGACGAGGTGGCCCGCTACGAGCGCTGGCAGCGCCGCCGGCTGTCGATGAAGCCCGGCGTCACCGGCCTCTGGCAGGTCTCCGGCCGCAACGACATCCCGACGTTCGACGAGTGGATGCAGCTCGACCTCCACTACATCGACAACTGGAGCTTCTCTCTGGACCTGAAGATCCTGCTGCGCACCGGACCGGCGGTGCTGACGGGCAAGGGCGCCCGCTAGCACCGTCTCCCGGTCAACGGATCAGCGCTTGGTCTTCTTCGGGGCTGCCTTCTTCGGGGCCGGCGCAGCCTTAGCGGCCGCCTTCTTGGGAGCCGCCTTTTTCGCGGGCGGCGCCGCCTTGGCGGCAGCCTTCTTCGGGGTCTTGACGGCCTTGGACGCGACCTTCGAAGCGTGTCCGCCCTTGCCGAGCGCCCCGATCTCCTCGAAGTACTTGGCGAACGCGATCATGCCGCCCGAGGCCTGCTCCCAATCGAAGTTCTCGTTGGGGGCGTGATAGCCGTGCTCGGGGAGCGAGAGCCCCAGGAACATGACGGGCGCGCTCAGCACCTGCTCCATGGTGAGCACGGCGCCAATGGAGCCGCCCTCGCGCACGAAGACGGGCTCCTTGCCGAACGCGAACTTCATCGAGCGGCGGACCGCGTCGGCCAGAGGGCCGGTCGTGAGGCCGCCGTACGGCGAGAGGCCGTGCTCGCGCTTCACGACGACGTCCTTGTTCTGGGTCTTCACGAACTTCTCGACGAGCGCGGCGATCTTGTCGCCCGTCTGGTTCGGCACGAGCCGGCACGAGACCTTGACCTCGGCGAACGGCGGCACGATGGTCTTCACGCCGGGGCCCTGATAGCCACCGATGACGCCGTGGATCTCGAACGTGGGCATGGCCCAGATGCGCTTCATGATGTCGACGGGATCCTTCGAGCGGATCGAGCGGAACTCGTGGTCTTTCATGAAGCCCTTGACCGTGAACCCGCAGCGCTTGAAGTCTTCGATCTCGCGCTTCGTGGGCGGCACGACGTCCTTGTAGAAGCCCGGGATCTTGACCTTGCCGGTCTTGGCGTCGAAGCACGCCGTGACCACCTGCATGAGCTCGGCGATGGGGTTTCGCGCCGCGCCGCCGGTAACGCCGGAATGCTGGTCGGTCTCGCCCGTGGTGAGCTGGAAGAGCATGCCCTGCAGACCGCGGAGGCCCGCCGGCGCGGCCGGCTTGCCGCGGGACACCCAGATGGTGTCGGAGACGATGACGGAGTCGGTCGCGAGCGCGTCCCGGTGGGCGGTGATGCCGTCGGCGAAATTGGGCGAGCCGATCTCCTCCTCGAACTCCCAGAGCACTCGGACGTTGACCGGAACCCCGGCCTTCATCGCCGCGCGGGCGCCGAAGAGCGCCGCGAGCGCCGGCCCCTTGTCGTCGGTGGTTCCGCGGCCCCGGTACTTGTCGCCGTCCTTCGTGAACTCGAACGGCTCGGTGCGCCACGGCTCCGTCTCCTTCGAGGCGGGCTGGACGTCCATGTGGTTGTAAACGGTGATGGTGGGCCGGTCGGGATCGCTCCCCCACTTGCCGTGCACGATGGGGTTGCCCGCCGTCTCGTAAACCTGCGCCTCGCCGCCGAACCGGCGGATGAGATCGGCGGCCACCTGGGCACCGCGCGCGATATCGGGCTTGCGCGCGGGGTCGGACGACACGGTGGGAATCTCGACGAGCTCCTTGAGGAGCGCTTCGAACTCTTCACGGCTCTCGGCCGCGTAACGGGCCAGGAAATCTTTGGTGAGACTGCTCATGGGGGGCAGTCTACCGCTTCAAACGGGGGGTCCGTCTCCTCCCGCAGGACGTTCCACGCGGATCTTCCGGCGCCGGTGCATGCGCTCTTCCTCTTCCTTGTAGAGGTACTTGATGGAGTGCTTGGGCAACACGAGGTTGGGCGCGTTCTCGCGGTTGAGCTTGATGACGTCGCGGTCGTACCACTCGATCCAGCCCCGGAGCTCCTCGCCGTCGACGAGGCGCACGACCATGATGGTCTTGGACTGCATCTGCTTGAGGTAGTAGTAGGCCTCGGCGTTGGTCTGCTCGGGCGGGGCCGACTTGCGCGACGACGAGGCCCGCGCGCCGAGCCCCTGGTCGCGCCGCACGTCGGCGAGGGACCGGCGGATGAGCTTGCGGTTCCCCACCTCGCCCGACACGGGGGCGGTGCTGGGGGCCGAAACGGGCTGAGGGGCGACGGCGAGCGGCGCCCTCTTTCCAGCAGAAGCCATGGGGAGAACTCCTTCCGCGTACGAAAACCGGATTTCAGTGGATGAAGTCTAGCAGCGCACCCATGTGCGATCTCTCACCAAAGGCGCGAACCCCGCGCCCGGGATCTCCGTATCGAACCCTGCGGGCCAGCCCCGCGAGCATGATGACGACGACAGAGCCCGAAGCCCAGGCCGCCGCGGCCGAGCACGTGAAGAGCCTGGCCTCCGGGGCCGCGCTCGCCGCGGCGCTGGGGCTCGCCGCCCGCTTCGGCATCGCAGACCTCCTGAAGCACGGCTCGCGCTCGGCCGCCCACCTGGCCCGCGTGCTCTCGGTCGACGAAGACGCTCTCCACCGCGTGCTCCGGGTGCTCGCGGCCCACGGCATCTTCCGGGAGGTCTCGCCCCGCACGTTCGCGCTCACACCGCTCGGCGAGTGCCTGAAGAGCGATGCCCCCGGCTCGGCCCGGGCCTACGCGGCCATGGTGGTGGACGAGTGGAGCTGGCGGTCGCTCGGCGAGCTGGAATACAGCGTGCGCACGGGCCGCGCCGCGCTGCCGCTGCTCTTCCGGCTGGATTCGGCGAGCGACTATTTCGAAAGGCGTCCCGAGGCCGCGGCCCTCCGCAACGACGTGGACGCCGAGGAGAGCCGGGCGGCCGCGACGTCGCTGGTCTCGGCCGGCCTCCTCGCGAGCGCCGTGCACGTGGTGGACGTTGGAGGCGGCGACGGCGCGCTGCTGGCCGCGCTCCTCGAGGCGCACGCGGGGCTGGTGGGCACGCTCGTGGAGCGGCCTTCGGTGGCGCGCGGCGCGAGCGACCGGCTGGCCGTGCCGCTGCGCAATGGACGCGCCCGCATCGTGGCCGGGGACTTCCTCACGGCGATGCCCTGGGGCGGCGACGCCTACCTGCTGGTGAACGTGCTCTCGGGCCTCGAGGACGCCGAGGCGGTCTCGCTGCTCACGAGCATCGCGGGGGCGCGGGCGTTTGGCGGCCGCGTGCTGGTGGCCGAGACGCTCCTCGACGGCAGCGAGCCCGCGTCGACCGCGGAATCGCGCGATCTCCTGGGCCTGGTGGCGACGGGGGGACGGGAGCGGAGCCTTCCGGATCTCTGCCGGCTGCTCACGGCTTCGGGTCTCACGCTCTCGAGCTCGAGGCCGCTCACGCGGACCCTGGGGCTCGTGGAAGCGGCTTAAGCAGCCCGCTCTTTTCCTTCTTTGCTTTCCTTGGCTTCGCGCCGCTCCTGGCCCATGTGCCGCGCGGCCTCGATGCCGCCCTCGAGCTCGTAGGCGATGCAGCACTTGAGGCGCCCGCACACGCCGGTGAAGCGCGAGGGGTTGGGCACCACGCCCTGGAGCTTGACCATGCGGATGGTCACGGGGTGGAAGGTCTTGAGCCAGGTGGAGCAGCAGAGCGAGAGGCCGCAGGAGCCGATGCCGCCGATGAGCTTGGTTTCGTCGCGCGCGCCGATGAGCCGCGCGTCGGCCCGGAGCTTGAACTCGTTGGCGAGGTCGCGCATGAGATCGCGGACGTCGGCCCGGGCGTCGGACGTGTAGAGGAGCGTGATCTTGCGGCGGTCGAAGCCGACGGCGGCCTTGACGATGCGGACGTCGAGCTTCTTCCTGTCCGCGTATTCCGAGGCGAAGCGGAACGCCCGATCCTGCAGGTCGATGCGGTCGATGTAGTCGGCGTGGTCGGAGTCGGACGCGAGGCGCAGGAAGCGCTTGGCCTTCTTGGTGGAGCAGGCCTTGCCCGCGGCGGGCGTGAGGGTGGTGACCTCGGCGAACTCGGGACCGGTGTCGGTCTCGACGATGACCTTCTCGCCCTTCTTCACGGGAATCTCGCCCATGAGGAGGAGCGTGGTCTTGCCGTCTTCGGCGTCGGCCAGGCGGACGCCCACGAAGTTCCCGCCGGGATTCGTCTTGGTTCCAATGGAGCAGCCGGTACAACCCATGAGGCCGCGCATTGTGGGGACGGGGCTCCCCCACGTCAAACGTGGTAGGTTTCGCGGCCGCTATGCGCTTAGTGACTCGAGGCGATCTGGACGGGCTGACCTGCGCCGTTTTCATCACGTCGGTGGAGAGGGTTTCGTCGATCGAGCTGACCCATCCCCAGGAGCTGACCGACCGGAAGTTCGTGGTGGAGCCCGGCGACATCATCGCGAACCTGCCCTACCACCCGAACGCCGGCCTCTGGTTCGACCACCACGAAATGACGGACACGAACCCGCAGCCCCCGCCGGAAGGCTTCAAGGGAAGCTACGGGCGTGCGCGATCGGCCGCTCGGCTGGTTCACGACTACTACGAGGAGATCAAGGGGAAGGGCTTCTTCGCCAGGCACGAGGAGCTGCTGGCCGGCACGGACCGGCTGGACTCGGCCCTGCTCTCGGAGAAAGACGTGCTGGACCCGCAGCGGGTGATCCTGCTGGGCTTCACGCTGGACTCGCGCTCGGGGCTCGGGGGCTTCCGCGACTACTTCCTCTACCTCGGCATGGCCCTTCGCTCGATGACGCTGGACGAGGTGCTCGAGAGCGAGCAGGTGAAGGAGCGGGTCGCGAAGATGCGCGCGGACGACGCGGCGTTTCGCGAAGCGCTGGTCGCCAACTCGAAGGCGATGGGGAACGTGGTGGTGACGGACTTCCGGCACGTGGACGTGATTCCCACCGGGAACCGCTTCCTCATCCACACGCTGTTTCCCGAGTGCACGATCTCGGTGCGGCTCCAGTGGGGCCCGCAGCGCAAGGTGGTGATGGCGACGGCCGGACACAACATCTTCGACCGCTCGAGCTGGAGCAACATCGGGCAGACGATGTCGCTCTTCGGCGGCGGCGGACACCGGGGCGCCGGGTCGGCGCCGCTGCCCGCGGACGACGGGGACGCGAAGCTGCGCGAGCTGATCAAGGAGCTCCAGGCCCAGTGATAGTTCTTTCTTTCGGAAGGAGAAGCGGATGAGCAAGAAGCTGATTGCGGTGACCGGAGCGACGGGCGCTCAGGGTGGCGGGCTGGTTCGGGCGATTCTCGCGGACCCCTCCGGGGAGTTCTCGGTTCGCGCGCTCACGCGGAACCCTTCGGGCGACAAGGCGGCCGAGCTGGCGGCGCTTGGAGCCGAGGTGGTTTCCGCGAACCTGGACGACGAGGGCAGCATGCGGGCGGCGTTCCGCGGCGCGCACGGCGCGTTCTGCCTCACGAACTTCTGGGAGCACTTCTCGGTGGAGAAGGAGCTGGAGCAGGCCGGGAACATGGCGCGGGCGGTGGCGGCCGAGGGTGTGGCGCACGCGATCTGGTCCACGCTCGAGGACACGCGTCTCCGGGTTCCGCTTACCGATGACCGGATGCCCACGCTCCAGGGGAAGTACAAGGTTCCGCACTTCGACGGCAAGGGCGAGGCGAACGCGTACTTCGAGGCGAGCGGCGTGCCCACCACGCTGCTTCACACGTCGTTCTATTGGGACAACCTGATCCACTTCGGCATGGGGCCCAAGCGCGGGGAGGACGGGAAGCTCTCGTTCGTGCTGCCCATGGCCGACGCGAAGCTGCCGGGGATCGCGGCCGGGGACATCGGTGGGTGCGCGTACGGCGTGTTCAAGGGCGGAACGAAGTACGCGTGTACGGTCGGGGTGGCCGGTGAGCACCTCACGGGGACGGAGATGGCCGCGGAACTTTCCAAGGCGCTCGGGGAAGAGGTCGTCTACTCGTACGTGCCGCCCGAGGTGTATCGCACGTTCGGATTCCCGGGCGCGGACGATCTGGCGAACATGTTCCAGTACAAGCGGGACTTCGAGAAGGAGTTCTGCGAGATGCGGAACGTCGAGATCTCGAGGCAGCTGAACCCCGCGCTGCAGTCCTTCGGGGAGTGGTGCCAAGCAAACAAGAGTCGGATCCCAGTGGGGTAGGCCCAAGTTTCTACACGAGTCTGCGTACTCACATCTCCGCGCAAGCTCCCGGCAGAACAACGGTCAGCCGCGCCATCATGAATTGACTAACGCCGTTTGTACGCTTACCATTTCGCACGGAGCAAATGGTGAGACTCTCCCTCAATCGCCTTGAGGTTACGCAGGATCCAATCACTCCCGAGCACATCAACACCCTCTTGACGCTTACGCCTCGCAGGATGAAGCTCGCTGCCGATTGGCCAAAGGTGCTGCACGAACCCTCTGCGCCCGGGAAGGACTGGACAATCGTCCTGCCTTTCCGCGAGACCTTCGCAAACACTTTCCGAGCTGGCTGCCATGTACAGACAATCGGACTTAGGCCCGGAAAGGGTGACAGATGCTACACATTTCTGAAGGGAGCTGACGACGACCCCGCCATCCTCGAGACCGTCCGCTCATGGGTGAAAACAGTCGACCTCTATGTCGGCATACGGGCTCGGCTCGTTGCGACCTTCGCCCTCGACTTCGACCGAATTGGGGGCGATCCCCTCAGCGCTCACAGCGCGATCGGCGAACTCCGAGTCCGAGCAAAGCCCTACGACACTGATCCGACGAATGACACCTACGCGGCTGCCGCCGAATTGGCTGATCACATCCACGCATTCCAACAGACCATCGATCTGTATCAGTACACCGACGTAGTTGTTGGCATGCCGCCTTCTACGCCGGACAGACCCTTCAACCTACCGGCCCATCTAGCAAAGTCGCTGACCCAGAAGATTGATAAGCCCGACTGGACCGATCGAGTCCAGACCACAGTCAAGCGGCCATCTCTGAAGTCCAAACCGATGTCGGAAAAACTTGGCGCTATCACTGGAACAGTATCAGTCAAGCCTGACGACTGGGATGGGCGAACTGTACTTCTCGTGGATGATCTGTACCAATCCGGAGTGTCAATGAACTACGTCGCAATGCTCATCTTGGAAGCCGGTGCGGCTCGTGTTCTCGGACTCTCCTGCGTCAAGACCTGCCGCAACGACGATAACATTGGCGACCGCTCGTGAAGGAACTCTCCGAGTCCGTCACCCTTCTGGGGCTGCTTTCCGTCCCGGGAATCGGCCCGGCAGCAGTAAAACGCTTCTACGAGTGGGCAGACATGAAGGGGACGGCACTCAATGACGCCTTGTGCAGTTCCGAAGCGCGCGGCCATGCGCTTCGAGGCAAGAGCGGAATCAACCTCGACACCATTCGGGCTACGGCGAAGGAAACCGCCAGCCAACTCGAAGCTCGCGGTGTGCGCCTCTTGCACTATCGCGATCCCATCTTTCCAAAATCTCTTTCGAACCGTCTCGGCCGCCACACCCCGCCACTCCTTACAGTGCTCGGAAACATCGATGTCCTCTCACGTCCCTCCGTGGGCTTCTGCGGATCTCGAAAGGCGTCCGAAAAGGGCCTAGCCGTAGCCGCCGATTGTGCAGAGCAGCTTGTCGCGGCGGGGGCTACAATCGTATCTGGCTACGCGACGGGAGTCGATATGGCTACGCACGCGACGGCGCTTCGAGCCGAAGGGACCACGACCATCGTCCTTGCCGAAGGTATCCTGAATTTCAAGATCAAGGCCGAGATCGCCATGCTGTGGGACTGGACTCGGGTAGCCGTCGTCAGCGAGTTCGGCCCACATTTGCCTTGGAAGGTGCACCTTGCGATGCAAAGAAACAAGACTATCTGCGGCCTTTCTGAAGCCCTCGTCCTCATTGAGGCCGTCTCAACCGGCGGCAGCATTGAGGCAGGTAGAGCTGCCCTCGACCTTGGCTTGCCTCTTTTTGCTGCGGTCTACGAGGGAATGCCGGACTGGGCGACTGGAAACCGAGAACTACTTGAGCAAGGCGCACAGTCGCTCCTAAAGAGCCGTTCGACGAATCGCGCCAACATTCGACACTTACTGAGCAGCACGAGCATTCCTCACTCAAGCCACTAGCGATTCGACGAAGGGTACGCACATGGCATTCGATCAAGGCTTTCTGTCCGCACGAGCCGAAGGGCCGCCGTTCAGAGGCGCTCTTCAAGGTGCTGCCGCCATCCTCCTCTGTTGCCTCCGGAACGCGCAATGGCCGAAGCAGCAGCTCGCAGTCCTTTCCACGTAGTCCGTAGCCTCGAGGTCAGGGGTGGGTTCCTCCACGGCCTGCGCATCGACTTCGCTAGCGACCTGAATTGCCTTATCGGGGGCCGCGGTACTGGTAAGACCACCGTCCTGGAGATCCTGAGGTGGACGCTCGACAGCATGCCGGACCAGAGGGTCTCCCCGAATCTCTGGCGGAGTATCGACAAGCTTATCCAGGCGAATCTCGGAAGCGGGTTGGTGGAGGTCGAGATCGAGACAGATTCCGGTCTTCGCTATCGAGTCCGTAGGGCCGGTGGCGGACTGGCGATGGTGCTGAACGCCGCCAGCGAGCCCGTTGATATCGAAATCGGACGGGGCACGATCTTCTCGGTGGAAGTCTACAGTCAGAGTCAGATCGAGGATATCGCCAACGACCCCCTCTTCCAGCTAAAGCTCATCGACAAGTTCATAGCCGCCGAGATCAAGGAAATTGACGGAAAGATTGAAGGCAACGTCCGAGAACTCGCGATCAACGGCGGCGAAATCCTCAAGGTCCGGAGTGAGATCGCCACGTTGAAGGAAAAGGTCTGTCTGCTGCCCGAGGTCACGGAGAGGCTGAAGGCTTTCAAGGTCGAGGAAGGCAACGAGGAAGCAACTACCCTCCGAACTGCGGGCGAGGAAAAGGCTCTCCGCGACCGGGAGCGGCGAGCGCTTGAACGGCTGCAGGAGATCTTCTCCGACACAGCCAGACGGCTGAGCGAGTTCGCCTCCGGACTGCCGGCGACCGTCGACGAGTTGTTGGACAAGGCCATCCTCGACGGCCCCAATGGCGAGGCATTTCGCCAGATTCGAGACATGATAGGGAGTCGGGCCCGCGACGTTCAACAGATGGTCGATGCCGCTGGGCGCCTCGCCCAGGAGACGGGCACCACGCTCCGACAGAGGAGTGGCGAGGTGTCGGCGCTGCACCTCACGCAGGAAAAGGCATATCAGGACCTCTTGCAACTCCGCGAAAAGGAGAAGGACCAGGCGACGGAGCGAGACAAGCTCCTTCGCCGCCAGTCTGAGCTCCTAGAGGAGCAAATGAAGCTTGAGAAACGCGGCGAGGAGCTCCGTGAGAAGGAGCGGTCGCGCGCAGCAATGCTTCGGCGGCTGTCGGACCTGAAGGACGGGCGCTTCGGCCATCGCGTGGCAGTCGCCAAAAAACTCAACTCGCAGCTCGGCCCGACGATTCAGATCCAGATCGAGCAGAGCGGGAATACAGACTCCTACCGCGACCTCTTGCTTGAGGCCATGAAGGGGTCTGGCTTCAAATACACCCTGGTCATCGAGAGAGCCGTTCAGCGCATACCTCCGCACGAACTCGCCGGCATCATTCAGCGAGGTGACGTCCAGCTGCTGGCGGACCATCTCGAGGTCGACGCCGACCGCGCGAACAGATTCCTCCTTCAGCTGAAGGACAAGCCCGCCGTCTTCGATGTCGAAGTCGTCGATCTGCACGACCGGCCCACGATCAGGCTCCAGGATGGTACCGACTACAAGGACTCGACCGCCCTCTCGACGGGGCAGAAGTGCACGACGATCCTCCCGATCCTCCTCTTGGAGACCGCCAGCCCGCTACTAATCGACCAGCCCGAGGACAATTTGGACAATGCCTTCATCTACGAGGCAGTGGTGAAGAGCGTCAGGGAGGTCCGCGGCAAGCGCCAGCTGATCTTTGTCACCCACAATCCCAACATCCCAGTGCTCGGTGACGCCGAACGGGTGGTGGTGTTGCAATCCAACGGTCGCCGGGCGTCGGTGAAGGCTTCTGGCACGGTCGACGAGGTGAAGGGTGAGATCGAGACGGTCTTGGAAGGGGGCAGAGAGGCGTTCCAACGAAGGAAGGAGCGCTATGGCTACTAAGGGATCCCGCGGCCACGAGGGCGTCCTTGCGAGTATCGCGAACGCGATGGCATCGGCTTCGTGGGATGGAAGGCTCGCCGTGATCGACTTGGTCGACGGCCTGCTCGGGGATCTCCCGTCCGAGAGAACCGTCGAGCGCCTCATCGAGATCCTCGAGGAGCTAGCCCAGGACCCCAAGTGGGAGGTGCGGCGGGCCATCGTGCCTGTCCTCGTGAGAGTTGGGCGGCCTGCTGCCCGACGAGTCATCGAGCGCCTCACCGGCGACGAGAACCAGTGGGTCCGCCAGGCGGCGGGACGGGCCGAGCGCAGGATCGCCAGGCTCACTGCCGGTTCAGAGAAGGTGGATAGGAGGGCGCGATTCGCCTTCGAGACCATCCGCGACCTCGACGGCGCGACGGCGCCGCGCATCTATCAGGCCGCGATCCGCATCGGCGAAACGTATTACGAGGAGTTGGCCGGGGATACGGCGCACGAACTGAACACCTATCGGGCCTCAATGGAGGGGCTGCTTCAAGAGCTCGAGGTGCGTATGGCGGGAAGCAGCCCAGCGGGGCCTGCCGTCGCCGACATACTTCGGAGGATTCGCGAGCGCTCCCGCTATCTCAGGGCGCTCGTTACCGGCCTGGTCGAATACTCGAGGGACACCGAACTCCATTTCCAGGTGCACCCACTTGGGCTGATCGTGACCGAGGCGCTCGATCTCGCCAGGGAGAAGGCGGCCGCGAGCCTCGCCGGCCACGACGTCGAAGCCATCATCACGATAGCGCCTACGATCCAACTCGAGACGTGCAGGGAGCGACTCCTCCAAGCACTCGTGAACATACTCTCCAATGCGCTCGAGTCCTTGGCCGGCACCGAGGCCCCATGGCGCGTCGTGGTTGACGCCCGGGCGAACGGCGGGGGGCGTCTGTGCGTGACGGTCTCCGACACCGGCACCGGGATGGATGCCGCGCAAGTGGAGAGCGCGACGAAACGGTTCCGGTCTCTCAAGAAGGAAAGGGGCGGGATCGGCCTGGGGCTACCGTTGGCCGTGAAGATCATCGAACGGGAGCACGCCGGGCGACTAGAGATCGAAAGCACAATCGGCGTAGGAACGACCGTCACGATCGAAGTGCCGGTCGTGCGGGAGCCATCCTAGGATGGGGTATCGAGCACTCGTCATCGAGGATGATGTCGCGCTAGCGGGCGTGCTCCGCATGAAACTCGAACGTGACGGCCACGCGGTCACCGTGGCGCCTAGCCAAAGCGAGGCGTACCACGCGCTAGACAATCAAACGTTCGACTTCGCGCTACTGGACCTGCGTCTGCCGACACATGCGGGGGATATGGACCCCCATTCGCAGGTCGGTTTCGACATCCTCGACCACATCCGCGAGCGGTTTGCTCCGAACAGGCTGCCTGTGGTCGTGATGACCGCCTACGAAGACACCTCCCAGACCGCGGTCCGCGCCTTGAGAGCAGGGGCCAACGACTACATCACGAAGCCCTTCGACGACTGCCCCACCTCACTCGACGACAAACTCCGTGAGCTCGTGTCGTGCATTCGAGAAGCAGGGAGAACGGGCGCCTGGTCGAAGGGAGCCACGGGGGGCAAGCCTCACCGGATCGTCTTTGGCAGGGGGCGAGTGGAGGTTGACGGCTTTCTGGTCCCCGGCCGGTCCGCCGACCTGTTGCGGCTCCTCGGTGGCAAGACCCTGATGCTCGCCATCGACGGCGAGAGTGACACGGACTCGCGCATGCCCGGGCGAAAAATTGCTGAAGCCTTGAAGGTGGAGGAGGCCACGGTCCGCCAGTACGTGACCCGGTTCCGTAAGTGGATTGCTGTGCAGTACGAGACTCGGAACCTGGAGCCGATCGACGGTCAAGCCATCATACGGAACACTCGAGACTGGAAGGGCTACGACCTGAACAGCCAAGCCTGCCAGCTCATCTCAGAGTAGTCCCGCGGCCCCGCAAGCCAGGAGTCTCGACTGAGCGTGACCCACCGTGTCACCTCTTTCTCAAGGGCGTCACATCTCACCCTGGAACCCCCTTAGTCCCACGGGCTGACGTGTCCGGGACGTCACATGCCGAAGCGCTTCTGTGCATATCTCTCCCGCCATGCCCTTCCTAAGCTGTTCTCGTTGAGCCCAGGTACTTCTAGAGGCTTGGCAAGGAAGGCGAGCATGTCATCTATTCACCCCGTATCCGCAAGGCGTACAGGATCCAACGCCGACCTCCCGAAGGGCCTCCTAGACGCCCGATCGCTGCCGGACGACTCTTTCGACTCGCTCTGGGAATCGGTCATCACCGCCAAAGGTGTGAAGGACCGCCTGCTCGCACAAGCGGTGCTCAACTTCACGCTTCGGCCCAGGGTTGACCGGGCGAGGATCCCCCTCCATGGAGTCATCGTTCTAGTCGGCCCACCTGGTACGGGCAAAACCTCGCTGGCCCGCGGATTGGCCTCGAAAACTGCAAGGGTGCTGGGGACGAAACTCAACTACCAATACCTTGAGGTCGAGCCGCACGGGCTGGCGAGTTCGTCCCTCGGTCGCAGTCAGCAAGCGGTCAAACACCTCCTTGGTACCGTCATAGCGGAGCGTGCGCAGGACGGGCCGCTAATCGTCGTGTTGGACGAGGTCGAGACGCTCGCTGCCGACCGGCAGAGGATGAGCATGGAGGCGAACCCCGTCGACGTTCACCGCGCCACAGACGCCGTCCTCGCCCAGCTCGACCAGCTCGCCGCCACCCACCCTGATCTACTCTTCGTCGCTACCAGCAACTTCGCCGGAGCGATCGACAGCGCGTTCCTTTCCCGCGCGGATCTGATCGTGACCGTCGACCTGCCGACGGCTGAAGCGTGCCAGGCAATTCTAACCAGTACCTTGGAGGCGCTGGCCGAGACGTACCCCAGCCTCCGCGATCTCCCGAGCGACCCGAAACTCAAAGACATCGGGATTCGATGCCTCGGACTCGACGGCCGACGGATCCGAAAGGTGGTCAGTTCAGCACTGGCCTGCGACAAATCCGTCGCAGCACACCCATCCAGGTTGACGGCAGCGCACGTCGTCGAAGCCGTTGAGCATGCCCAGGCCGGGCTAAACAGGAACGACAAGTGAGCACTCGCGTTCGACGGAGCGTCGCCGCCACGCCGCAAAGGTCCGCGATGGAGACCTGGGAGAAGATCACCGCACTGCTGACGCCGGATCCGGCGAGCGACCCTCGGAAGGAGTTCGCGATGGTCGCTGGCGTGGCCGCGTCCTCGATTTCGTCCGAGGGGCCGAAAGACGACCCGATCATCGTCTACGGCGGCGGGCCTCGGGCGCACATCTACTGCGTCTACGGTGAGGACAGCGTGACGAACGAAGGCGTCGAGGAGGACACCTTCAGCAAAAGCCCGACCGGGGCCGGCTGGAGGATGTCGATCCCCGTGCCCAAAGAGGATTTGGCTTGGTCGCAGCGCAACCTGAAGGCCACCTCCACCCGGGTCACCGCTCGAGCCCTGGGCGAGGACTTGGGGGAGGGCGCGGACACAGTGCGGCGGAGCGATGCGGCCATCGACATGCAGGAGTTCCTGGCGTGAGCACGGTCCGCGTAAGTCCCTACTCCAGTGTCCACACCGTCGCGCACGTCGCGACGAACATGCTCAACTTCCTGAAAGAGATCATCAGGGACTCCGGACTCGACCCGTCACACCTAGTAAACGAGTGGGGCACGCTCGAACAGGCGATCAAGGTGTGGCTCACTTCGCGACACCTGAGGACCGTCGTCCTGGAGATCTTCGACCCGCACACCGGCCATCTGGTTCCGCCGCGATGGGACCTGGACGTCGTCTACGAATACGGCGCTGACGGGACACTCTGGGCCGACGGCGATGCGGTCCGCTATCACGTACAGAAAGCTGGCCTAGTGCCCTCGATGTGCAAGTACCGGTTCGTCCTCGACGCCGACCCAGGGCGTCCTCACGTGGCGGGCTGGGGCCCAACCACGTACCGCTCCACCGCGGGTCTGAGGCGTTTGTCCGTCGGGACCGCGATCGGCGGCACCGGCATCGGCGTAACCGCAGCCTACTGGGGGAAATGATGCTCACGACCGAAGAGGCATTTCGAAGGTTCAAGACCAGCCTGGAGCTCACGCAGGGTGAGCAGGATGATGCAGCGCGCCGTCAGAAGGAAATTCGTGAAGTAGTAGCAAATGCCTTCAAGCTCGAAACGGACTTTCTGACTGGTTCCTACAGGCGGCATACGAAGACGAAGCGTCTGAAGGACGTGGACATCTTCTCCGTCCTCCACGACGACGAGCGAGTGACCTACCGGACCCGAAAACACCCATCGACGCTTTTGAACAGGCTCGAACAGGTTCTTGTCGACGAGTACGGTCAGAAGAGGGTCGAGCAGCAGCGACGGTCGGTAAGCGTCAAATTTTGCAAGAACGGCGAGGCCGACAGAGTCATGAGTTTCGACATCGTCCCGGCTTTCACGAAAGGGAACGACTACGAGATCCCGGACATGCAGGTCGCCGAAGGATGGACGAAGACGAACCCAAACATTCACGCCGACAAAGCGACCGCTGCTCACGCGGCCTTCGCTCAGGAGTGGAAGGGCATCGTGCGGATGGTGAAGCGGTGGAACCGGGAAAAGGGCAAAGTGGTGAAGCCATCGTTTCTCCTGGAGGTGATGGCGCTCGACATCCTCCGCCCGCCGTTCGGGCGGAAGTTCGAGTACGAGATCATGGCCTACTTCAAAACGGCAGCCGATCGTATCGCCGAGGTGTGGCCCGACCCGGCTGGGCTCGGGCCGCCGGTCAGCGACGGGATGACCGGCAGCGAGAAGGGGGCCGCTCAGGTGGCGCTAAATCAGGCTGCAGAAGATATGAGGGCGGCAGTCAACCTGACAAGGGCCGGCAGCCAAGGTGAGGCCCTGCGGAAGTACCAGCAGATCTTTGGCCCGTTGTTCCGGATTTCTTGAGTGGGCCGATGGCGAATGCCGAAGTCTCGCTCAAACACTTGTTCGTCAGTCTCCAACGGCAGATGGCGGCTCAGCTCGCGACCAACCGCGAGTGCATCGTCCACCAGGGTGAGAAGGGTGCCGCATGCGAGGACAGCTGGCGCACGATGCTCGCGACGTATCTGCCGAAGCGGTACGGCGTAACGTCCGCGTTCGTCGTCGACTCCCGCGATCAATGCAGCGAGCAGATCGACATCGTAGTCTTCGACCGGCAGTACTCGCCGTTCATCTTCAACCAGAATGGCGTGAACTACCTTCCGGCCGAGAGTGTGTACGCCGTCATGGAGGCGAAGCAGGAAATCTGCAAGGGGACGATCGAGTACGCCGCCGAGAAGGCGGCTTCGGTCCGACGGTTGACGCGAACCAACGCCGCCTTCAACACCGCGAGCGGCGTGATGCGAAAGCCCCTGTTGTTCGACATCGCCGCTGGCATCGTGGCGCTCGGCTCCGGCTGGAACCCCCCGCTCGGTGATGCTTTCGATGACGTCATCCGCGCCACCGCATTGGACGACGGGCACCGCATCGACTTCGGCTGTTCGATCGAAGGCGGCGCTTTCAGCGTCACCTATGGACAGGGCGAGGACCCTGCCATCGAGAAGTCCCCCAAGGAGCTTTCGCTAGTCACGTTCTTCTGGAAGTTCGTTGCACGCCTGCAAACGCAGGGGACCGCCTCCGCGATCGAGGTGTCGGAGTACTTCAAAACGCTCGGCTGAAGTGTAGGAGAGGAGTTGCGGACCGAGAGACATCCATGATGATGGAAGCCTCGCCTAGAATCACTTTTCAATGCTGGGTGTTCGTTCGAGGAGGCTACACGAGACTCCGTTCGCGGTCATCGACCTCGAGACGACGGGGTTCTCGCCGGGAAACGACCGAGTGCTCGAACTCTCGATCGTTCGGCTCGACCCCGGTGAGCCACCAAGGCTGGCCTTCGATTCCCTGGTGAACCCATGCCGAGCGGTCGAGGGGACCGAGATCCATGGGATCGCCGAGGAGGACGTCTCCGACGCACCTCGCTTCGGAGAGATCGCGCGCGGCGTCCTCGATGCTCTCGATGGCTGCGTGGTAGCTGCGTACAACGCCTCGTTCGACGCCCGGTTCTTGCATTTGGAGCTTCGCAACGCCGGCATAACGCAGGAGGCTCCTCATCTCTGCGTGATGTC
>CAZXSG010000008.1:5826-17345 GCA_964643185.1 uncultured Holophagales bacterium | reverse complement strand
GACGGCACGAGGAGGAGGTCGACGCTCTTGAAGATGCGGGCCATCTCGTTCGCCACCTTGCGGCGCAGCCGGTCGGCCTGGACGAAGTCCACGGCGGAGAGGAAGCGCGACTGCCGGAACGTGTTGGGCCAGGCGTCGGGCACCTGCGCGGCGAGGGCGTCCACGCCGTGCGAGAGCGTGAGGTCCTCGAACGCCGCGGCCGACTCCGCGAAGAGGATGGTGTTGAGGGAGCCGTAGGGCCAATCGGGCAGGCTCACCTCGACGATCTTCATGCCCAGTCGCTTGGCCGTCTCCACGGCCGCCCGGTCGACATCCGTCGCGGGGCTCTCCTTCATGTACGCGGGGAAGATCCCCAGGCGGAGGCCGGCGACGTTCCCGGCAGACACGGCATCGAACTCCAGCGTGCGATCGACGCTCGAGGCGTCTCCCGCGTCCTTCCCGCGGAGCGCGGCGAGAACGAGCATCGCGTCTTCGACGCCCCGCGTCATCGGCCCCAGCTTGTCGAGCGACCAGCAGAGCGTCATCGCACCCGTGCGCGGAACGCGCCCGAACGTGGGACGCAGGCCCGTGAGCCCGCAGCGCATCGTGGGGTTCACGATGCTGCCGAGCGTCTCGCTGCCCAGGGAGAAGCCCACGCAGCCCGCGGCGGTGGCCGATCCCGGCCCGGCGCTGCTGCCGCCCGCGCCCTCTTCGAGGAGCCACGGGTTCATCGTCATGCCGCCGAACCACACGTCGTTGAGCGCGAGGGCGCCCATGCTGAGCTTGGCCACGAGGATCGCGCCGGCCTTCTCGAGCCGGGTGACGACCGTGGCATCGGCCGTCGGGATCCGGTTGCGGTACGTCTCGGCGCCGTACGTGGTCGGCACGCCCTTGGTGTCGACGAGGTCCTTGGCGCCCCACGGAATGCCGTGCAGCGGCCCGCGGTACTCGCCGGCGGCGATCTCCGCGTCCGCGCGTTTCGCCGCCGCGAGCGCGCTGTCTTTCATGAGCGTGATGGTGCAGCGGAGCTTTCCGTCGAAGCGTTCGAGGCGATCGAGGTAGATCTTCGTGAGGCGCTCGGACGTGAGCGCCTTGGACTCGATGAACCGCGCGAGGGTGGCCACGTTCAAGAACGCGATATCCGCGTCGCTCGAAGGCAGCGTCGACGGCGCGTGCGGGCTGCGCCGGAACCGCATCGCGGCCACATCCATTCCCTCCTGGGGTCTCCACGTGGTCGCGGGTTCGAGGCCGTCTTCCAGCGGCACCTTGCGCGGACCCGTGCGGCGCTCCATGAGCCCGGCCATGGAGCGTTGCCAGTTCCCGGCCGCCTGGATGCGGTCTTTCTCCGTCATCTCGACTCGCATGAGCTTGCTGGCCTCGGCGAACGTTGCCGGCGTGACGTCGGGGCCAGAGACCGGCGCGGTACCGAACGCCGACGGCGCTCCCGGCGGCGGCGTGGCCTGAGGCTCCGAGGCCGGAGCCGTGCGGGCAACGGTCGCGCCGAGCGCGCCGACGGCCGTGGAAGCGAGGAAGCGGCGTCTCGACGAGGGCTTCTCGGACATGCTGTTCCTTTCGGGAAGACGTTGGGAGGCTAGCAGCCAGGATCGTTTTCCGAGAGATTTCACGTTTTCATCACGACGCGGGGAGGTCTCTGCGGTAATCCTCACCCATGACGCGTTTCCGACGCTCCTGGTGGCTCGTTCCCGTGCTCCTCCTTGCCGGAGTCGCGGAGGCGCAGAGCGAAATGTCGTTCAAGTCGTACGGCACCGGTGTCGAGTGGTGCGACGGGACGAACTTCGGGGGAGGCTTCAGCTTCACGACGCCAACGTCGAGCACGCTCCCGATCGCCCATTCCGGGCTGACCCCCTGCAACGCCAGCTACGGCAACGCGAGCACGACCGGAACGCTCGCCGTCTCCGCGACGACCCTGCAGGGACGGCTCGACGATCTGGGGGGTCGGTTCCAGCTCGACACCCCGATGACGCTGACGATCAACCTGAACGTGACCTGGCCGGTCCCCCCGTACTGCCTCCGGGCCGGGCTCGACTGCTCGAACGCCAACCTCTTCGCGATGAGCAACAGCATCAACCAGGGCACCACGAACGCGACCTGCGAGGCGAAGTCGGCCAGCCAGGCCTCGATCGTGGCGGGGCAGACGGTCAACCTGAGCGTGAGCTTCTCCTGCCAGGTGAGCGCCCTCATCAAGCGCACCGACGAGCCCGCCGGGTTCGTGACCCTGTTCGAGTATGGCTTCCGCTTCCAGAAGGGTCTCTCCGTCGACTACCCGCTCCACGTGAACGGCCTGGCCATCTACACGCCCGGCCCCGCGACGGCACGGGTCACGGACGTGACGCCCGAGGTCGCGCCGAACTCGACCTGGCCGGGCGCCCCGGATCCTCTGACCGTCGCCATCAGCGGCTCCGGTTTCGTGAACGGTTCCAAGGTCACGATGGGCGACGTAAGGGTCCTGGCCACGCGCTTCAAGAGCTCGACGCTCCTCGAGGCCGACCTGACCGGCCTGCAGGACCTGCCCGAGGGCCGCCGCGACGTGACGGTGGAGCAGCCGGACCTCACGAAGATCGTCGGACCGGGGCTCTTCTTCGTTTCGGGCCTCTCGATCGCGCCGCTCGAGATCAACCAGGGCGTGCCCATGGGGTTCTGCGCTCCGGGCCGCGACTGCCATGCCGACACCGACTGCTCGACCTCCAGGCCGTGCATCGCGAACAAGGACACCGTCGTTCGCGTGCGGGTCGCGTGCAACGGCGCCGCCTGCCTGCAGGGGAAACCGGCGCTGACGGGTCTCCTCCGCGTGACGAGTAACGGGACGCCCATTCCCGGCTCGCCGTTCGTGGCCAACCCGCAGACGTTCACGAGGCTGGCGCCGGTGGGCGCGCAGCTCACGCCGGCCGAGCGCGCCTACGCGTTCGACGCGCTCAACTACTACTTCGACCAGACCCGGGATCTGACGGGGACCCTGGAGCTCTCGTTCGAGATCGATCCCCGGTCGCCCGGAACGCTCCCGGCCCGGAACGCGGCGCCCGACACGGACAAGAGCCTGATCCGGCGGCTCCCGGGCCAGGTCTTCGCGCGGAGCGGCACCGACCGCGCCATCCGCATCGCCGTGGCGGTCGACCCCGGCATCACCGCCCGATCGTCGAACTTCGCCGATGCGACCCGCGTTCTCGACTTCTTCGGGTTCGCGAGGCACGTGTATCCGATCAACCGCGATCTCTTCGTGACGGAGCGGGTGCCGTGCGCGGCCACCGTGGCAAACGATGACGAGGAGATCGCCTGGCCCACGATGACCCAGTGCTGGACGGCGCTCACCTCACAGAACCCCGGGCGCTTCACGCACCTCTTCCTCTTCGTGCAGCCTCCCAACTTCCTGAGCCCCGGAGTGAGCAACTGCTCGAACGGGCTCCTCGGCTACGGATGCCGGTCGCCGCTGTCGCTCGTCACGCTCTACGGGGCGGCGGATACCGCGGCGACGATCGCCCACGAGCTCGGGCACCACTTCTCGCTGGGCGATACCTACAAGCCGCCGAGCGCGACCAACGGGTCGCTCAACGGGCCGGAGGCCGATACCTGCCAGCTCTACACGGACGGCTGCGCGGTCGAGAACCTGCACTTCGACCTGGAGCTGCGCCAGGTCTCGGTCGGCACGCCGCCGCTCTTCGCCGACCGGGGGCTCGTGAAGCGGGACTTCATGGGGAACGCGGTGCGCGGCCAGCGCTGGGTCGATCGCCGGACGTGGGATTACCTCTACGGCCGGCTGCGCACCCGGAGCCGTCCCGCCCTTGCGACAGGGGATTTCATCGTCGCCTCCGGGCTCATCCGCCCGAGCGGCGCGTCCTTCCTGCCGTTCGCGCGCTTCACCGGGACCGTGGAGCCGACGCCCTCCACGGACGGCGGGGCCTACACGCTCGCGATCCTCGGGGCCTCGGGCGCGCCGCTCTCGCAGGCGAAGCTCGACTTCACGATCGCGACCGCCGATCGGCCCCGCCCCGCCACGAGCGTGCCGTTCACCGCGATCGTGCCGTTTCCCGCCGGCGCCGCGCGGATCACGCTCTCGCAGGGAGCCACGGTCCTGGCGTCGCGGAACGTTTCCGCGAACGCGCCGACTGTGTCTCTAACCGGTCCAGGCGCGGGGGCGTCTCTCGGCGCGACGGCGACGATCAGCTGGACCGCCTCCGATGCCGACGGCGATTCGCTCACGTTCGACGTCCTCAGCTCCCGCGACGGCCAGACCTGGGTTCCGATCGCCACAGGCCTCACCGCGACGCGCTTCGACTGGGACACCACGGACGTGGCCGGAAGCGACTCGACCCGCGTGCGCGTGGTTGCTATGGACGGCGTCCACTCCGCGAGCGCGACCTCCGGCACGCTCCGGCTCGCGAGGAAGGCGCCCCGCGTCGGCTTCGTCACGCCGCTCGACGGCGCTGTGGTCGGGCCGGGTCAGCCGCTCTCGATCGAGGTCTACGGTGCCGACCCCGAGGACGGCTCGCTCCCCGGCTCGGCGCTCTCTGTGACCTCGAGCCGCAACGGCGCTCTCGGCGGCGGCCCCACGCTCGTCGTCTCCAACCTCGGAATCGGAGCGCACACGCTCACGGTGACGGGCACCGACTCGGACGGGCAGCGCTCGAGCGCTTCCGTCTCCGTCACCGTGTTCGATCCGGCGAGCACCGCGCCGTCGTCGTCGAGCGTCGTGCCGATCATCCTTTCGTCGGCCGGAGTCGCCGGCGCGTTCTTCACGTCGGAGCTCACGTTGACCAACCGGGGCACGACCAGCGGCGTCGCTCGCCTGGACTATTCCGCTTCGATCGGAACCGGCAGCGGAACGGCCTACGCGACGATCCCGGCCGGCCGGCAGATCATCGTGGCCGACGCGATCGAGTACCTCCGCTCGCTCGGCGTGCCGCTCGAGGCGACCGGGAATCGCGGCGGAACCTTGCGCGTGCGCTTCTACGGTCTCTCCTCTCCGGCCGCGGGAGCCGCCACGGTGCGGACGACGACGGCGGTCGCACAGGGGCGCGCCGGCCTCTCGTATCCCGCGATCCCGCCGGCCTCGCTGGCTGGCGCCGTCACCCTCTGCGGGCTCCGCCAGACCGCGAACGACCGCTCGAACCTCGCGCTCATCAACGCCGGCGGGGAATCGGACGGGGACGTCACCCTGCGCATCACCGTGAGCTCGGGAGATCCCTCGGCGCCGATCGTGGCCACGCTGCCCGACGTGACGCTCGCGCCCGGAGGCTTCAGCCAGATCTCGCAGGTGCTCGCGTCGAACGGGCTCGCGCTGACGAACGGCTACGCGAAGGTGGAACGCGTCGCCGGCTCGGCGCCGTACTACGCCTACGCGGTCATCAACGACCAGAGCAACTCCGACGGCTCGTTCGTCCCGCCCTCGCCGGCCTCGGGGCTCACCGGGAAAACGGGCATCACGCTGCCGGTCGCCGTGGAGGCGGGACCCTTCACCACCGAGCTCGTGCTCACGAACTTCGGGACGTCGGCGCGAACGGTGCGACTCACGTTCGTCGCCGATGCCGTCGCGGCGTCCGGAAACGAAGCCGCTGTCGACGTGACGCTCCGGGCGGGCGAGCAGCGGGTGATTCCGAGCTTCGTGCAGTTCCTGAGAGAGCAGGGCGCGCCGGGCGTCGGTTCCGGGAGCTTCGCCGGTCCTGTGTTCCTGACCGTTGCCTCCGGCGACGTCAACGGCCTCTTCATCGGAGCGCGGACCTCGGCGCCGGGCGGCGGCGGCCGGTACGGGCTCTTCTACGCGGGCGTGCCCTACGGCAGCGCGGCGACCTCGTCGGCCTGGCTCTACGGCCTCCAGCAGAACGGCGAGAACCGCACCAACGTCGCGATCGTGAACACCGGCGAGACCGACGGCGGTCCCAGCGCGTTCAAGATCGAGCTCTACGACGGGGAGACGGGAATGCTCGTCAACGTCGTCGACGTCACGGTCGGGGCGCGCCGCTTCACCCAGCTCAGCTCGATTCTCAGAACCTACGCGCCGTCGGTCTCGACGGCCTACGCGAAGGTGACGAGGATGGCCGGCTCGAACCCGTTTCTCTGCTACGCGGTGATCAACGACGGCGGAGCTCCGGGCGAAAGGAGCGACGACGGCGCGTTCGTCTCGATGGAGCCCGAGCAGGCCGTGGTCGCGCCGCTCCTGGAAACAGGATCGCGCCTCGACTTCGGTTCCGTCACGGCCGGGCAGTCGAAGGATCTCTCCCTGACTGTCAGGAACGCGGGCGGCGGCACGCTCACGGGGACGGCGGTCACGTCCTCGCCGTTCGCCGTGATCTCCGGCGGCTCGTTTTCACTCGCGGCCGGCCAGAGCCAGACCACCACGGTCCGCTTCTCGCCCCCGTCGTCGGGAGGCTTCGGCGGAACGCTCCTCGTCATCAGCAATGGCGGCAGCGCGAGCATCCCGCTCGAAGGGCAGAGCACGTCGGCCGCGGCGCCGCGCATCGAGGTCACGCCGGGGTCTCTGGACTTCGGATCGGTGACTGTCGGCGCAACGAAGGACGTGGACCTCACCGTTCGGAATAGCGGGACGGCCGCGCTCACCGTCACCGGCGCGCTATCCGCGCCGCCCTTCAGCGTGACGACGGCGTTTCCGTTCACACTCGCTGCGGGAGCGAGCCGGGCTGTGACCGTGAGGTTCACGCCCTCGGGAACGGCGACCGTGTCGTCGACGCTCGCGCTCACGAGCAACGATCCGGCGACGCCGACGGCATCGGTGACGCTCACCGGACGTGGGTCGAGCGGGCAGACGACCACGGAGCTCCTCTCGACGGACGACGGCACCTCGGAGACGGGCGTCTACCAGAGTGGCCTCCTCGTGGTGAACCGGCTCACCCCGACCCGCTATCCGGCCACGCTCCGCACCATCCGGCTCGTCTTCCAGGAATACGCAACAGTGGGCAACCCTTCGGGAGCCCAGATCCGGCTCGTCGTCTTCACCGATCCCTCGGGGCTGGGCCGTCCGCCAGCCGGCGTCACGGTGCTCACGAGCGACCTGCTGACCCTGCCGGCGATCACGACCGCCGCGACGCCCGTCGAGTACACGATCGACGGCGGCCCGTCGCTCTCGTCGGGCGATCTCTACGTCGGCTTCCTGGCGCCGAATCCCGGACGCGGGGTCGTGTTCTCGGCCGATACGAACGGGGTTCCGCTGAGCCGCGCCTGGTATTCGACAGACAACGGCTCGACGTTCCTCGGTCCGCTAGGCGTCCAGAACCAGCAGGGAGGTGTCACCCAGGCGAACATCCTCATTCGCGCGACGGTGGCGATTCCCGGAGCCAGCGCGTTCCAGGAGCTGCGAGGCGGCGACGCGATCGAGCTATCGGCCGTCCCCCTCCACTTTCCGCCGGTTGTCGACGCGGTTCCGGTCGATGCGCCGTAGACGTGGGTCCAGGATGATCTCGGAGGGCCGTCCCGTGACGATGACCGAAAGCTCGTAGGGGCCGGCGATCAGCCGTTTCTCGGAGTGGAGGACACGCCCCTCGCCCTCGCCGAGGATCTCGATCTCGATGGGGTCGCGCAGTGAACCTGATATCTCTTTCCCGCCGGCGCCGACGGATGTGCGATCGGCCTGAAGGCTGGCTGTCACCTGGTAGCGCCCGTCGGGAAGCTGCGTCGAGGTCGCTCTGGTGACGCGGAGGTCGTACAGCGCCGTCTCGGTGAACCACTCGTCGAAGAGCCGATGGCCGTCGACCGGCGTGACGTCGCGAAGGCACGTAAGGAGATCCGCGATTCGCGGAGCTGCGCCGGGGGCCGACGCCTTCCCGAAGAACGCGTGGAGGCCGCGGTTGAGCTGCTCCTCGCCGATGAGGTCCTCGAGCGCCGTGAACACGAGCGCGCCCTTGGCGTAGTACAGGTACGCCTGATTCGTGGCCTGGGCGAGCGGCACCTCGACGTCTCCCGCACGCCCCTGCAGGTAGCGCTGGAGCTCTGAAGAGAGCGGAGGCTCGATGGCCTCGCGCCCGTGCATCTCTTTCAGGATCATCAGCTCGGTGTAACGGGCCAGGCTCTCCACCATCACGGCTGCGCCCGGGCCGATCGGGGGCGCCACCTCGCGGCCCCACCACTGATGGGCCACCTCGTGCGCGACCCGCTTCGAGACGATGTCGACGCGCGAAGGGTCGCGCCGGTCCGTGACGAACGCGCGGCTCTCGACGAGGAAGATGAGGCCCGGCATCGCGAGGCCACCGAACTGTCGCCACGTGGACGGGATCTCCACGATGCGGAGCTCGGGAAGCGGGTAGGGGCCGAAGTTGCGGATGCCGTAGTCGACCGTGCGGCAGGCGGCCGAGAGAATCGCCTCGACGTTGGCGTCGTGATCCGCGTGGTACAGCACCGAGACCTCGACGCCGCGAACGGAGCGCTTCACCGCGATCCAGCGGGCCGAGGCGATGCCGAGGTCGGGCGAGACCGGGTGCGTCGTGGTGTAACGGAAATGCGGGCGACCGTTCTCGGTCCAGCTCGCCGAGAGCGCGCCGGACGCGACCGCGGTCTCTCCCGGAGACGTCGAGACGACGGTCTCGAGGAGGATCTTGGGCGCCACGTCGTGTACGAGCTCGCCGTCGTCGGCCAGGTCGGGTCCCGTCAGCTCGGGCAGACCCTGCCGCTGCCGCTCCCTAGCGTCGCGGATCATCGTCGTGAAGCGAAAGCCCACAGTGGGCAGGAACCGCGAGCCGAGGAGGAACGAGCCGTTCGGGACGATCTCCTCCAGCGCGTCGCCGTCGGCCGCGAGACCGCGTCGCTCGAGGAGGGCATCGAACGCCAGCTCCGTGGACGCGCCGGGCGCGAGCGGAGACGACAGCGAAAAGCGGTGCATCGCGAAGCGCGCGTCGGCCTCGGCCGGCTTCCGTCCGTCCACGCTGAGCGCGACGCTTCGTAGATCGCGCCGGGTGGCGATCCAGATTGAGTCGATCCCGGTAGCCGTGCGGTTCTCGAGCCGCAGCGTCCCGCGTGCCCGCGCGCGACCCTCCTCGGGGTAGAGGTCCACCGTCACGCTCTGTGCCGCGACCAGAAGCCGTGGGGCCGCTTCGAGGTGCCGGTAAGCGCGCTCGTAGGCCGCGCGCCAGGCCAGCGTCTCCTCCCGGCTCTCGTACGCGTTGACGACATTCGACTGTCGGTAGAGAAAGCCCGTCAGGGCGAGCCAGACGATGCCGACCGCCCCGAAGGCCAGCCAGGAGGACCGCGGAAACGCCCGGAGCCTCGCGAAGAGCCGCCCTTCGGTTCCCCGCCGCCAGAGACCCGTCGCGAGGATCGTCATGAGGCCCGCGAGGAGCGCGCCGAAGAGCATGAGCCAGCCGAACGTGCCCGCGAGAGGCGAGAACCCGCTCAGATCGGAATGGCCCACTTCGGGCGCCCACGCGAAACGCAGGAGCGGATGCCGGAACCCGCCCAGGGATCCGCGATGCCAGAAGATCGTGACGAGGACCATTCCGAGCATGCCGACGTAGCGGTTCGGAGCGAGCGTTTGCAGGAAGACCGCGAGAGCCGCGAGGAGCACGAGCGGAATTCCCGTGAAGACGAGGAGCGAGAGATACAGCGGAGCCTCGATGGACACGGGGCCGAGCGCGACTTGAAAGGCGATGCCCGTGAGCACGCCCGCGAGCGTGAGGGCCACGACGAGGGCCGAGAGGGTCAGCAGCTTCGACGCCAGGAACAGTCCGTTCGGCGAGGGGGTCGCGTCCACGATCTCGTGGACGCTGACGGCCCGGTCCCGCCAGACGAGCTCCGCGCTCCAGTACACGATCACGAGGATGCCGAACGGAAGCAGCGTGCCCTGCAGCCTGTCGAGCACGAGGCTCGTGGTGGGCAGGAGCGCGGTGCCGTACTCGTTCGTGCGGAACGACTGCCACATCTCGATGCTCATGCTGCCGGCGAAAAGCACCAGAAGAGCGAGGAACGGCCAGCCCGCGAGGGACATGCGGATCTCGAGGGCCGTCCGCGAGGCGAGCGCGCGCAGCCAGGCGGCCGCACCGGTCTCCGTCGACGCTCGCTGGTACGAGGTGGTGCGCGGCGTGCTGGCCTCCGGAGTCACGACCACCCTGCGGCTGGAGCCCGCGGGCAGCGCGAGGCGGAAGAACCTGTACGCGAGAGCGAGCGCCAGCGCCCCGATCAGAAGGACGAGCAGGCGGTTGCCCAGGAACGAGCCCTCGAGCGCGAGGAGGTTCACGTTCCGCTCGGCCGGCGTGAGGAACTGCGTCTGCGCGAAGAACGCGGACATGCCGAAGGGATCCAGCAGGGCCGCGCGGGCGAGGCCGTCGGCGGTGGGTGAAGTGCCCGCCATGAGCGGCGAGTCGCTGGCGAGCGCGCCGGCGAGATAGAGAACGTACAGCGCGACTCCGGCGACATACGTCGCGAGCGAGCTGCGCGTGAGCGCCGCGACGGCGAAGAGGAGCGCGCCCACGAAGAACATGCTGGGGAGCGCGAGGACGGCGAACGGCCACGCGTAGTTCACGAGCGCGAAGGGGCCGATCCTCGCGGCGTCGCGAGCGGCGAGCGCGCCGAGCGCCATGCCGACCGGTGCCGCCGCGAACGCGAGCACCGCAGCGAGAAACGAGCCCAGGAAGCGGCCGAAGAGGAGGTCCCGCTTCGTCACGGCCGTCGAGTAGACGATCTCGGTCATCTGGTGCTCGTCGTCGCGCAGGACAGACTGTGCGCAGAAGAGCGTGAGCGAGAAGGCCGTGCCGAGGGACAGGAGCCCCATGGCGTTCGCGATGGCGTACGGGCCGTTGAGGTTGACGTCCTCGGGCCCGAAGCCCGACGCGGCGGTGACGAACCCCAGGAAGCCGAAGAAGCTGGCGGCGACCAGGAACGTGAGCTTGCCGGCATGCGCCCGGAGCTCGAAGCGAAGCACTCCGCTCAGCACGACCGGACCTCTTCAGCCGCAGACAGAGCCGCGAAGTAGACGTCTTCCAGCTCGGGTTCCACGGGCAGGAAGCCGTTGCCCGGATCCGCCTCCGAAAGAACCCTCACCTGCGCGCGGCCCGCGACGAGCCGCGTGGAGAGCACGGTGAAGGGCCCGGTACAGGAGGCCACGGCCGAGCGCTCGAGGGACTCCCGGAACACGCGGCCCGCGAGGTCTGCGATGAGACTGTCGGGCTCGCCCTCGAGCACGACGCGGCCCTTCGCCAGGATCGCGAGGCGCGGACAGAGCTGTCTCACGTCGTCCACGAGATGCGTCGAGAGGACGACGACCCTGCGCTCGCCGATCTCGGCGAGGGGGTGGTGGAAGCGGTGGCGCTCCCCGGGGTCGAGGCCGGCGGCTGGTCCGGCCACGCGGGCGCGGCGGTCATGGATCACGATCAGGCTTACGCCCAATGGCCCCTGTATGCGGAATGTGCGATTTTCCGCCAGTGGGAATTCGGCGACGATTTTTCCGCCGCTACGCACGATAGCCTTGTCCGCCCGGTCGGTGTGCCACAAGGTGGCAAACAGCCATATTGTCGTGGCCGCGCCCAGCATCAGGGTAAGCCAGTCGCCCGCTTTGACCAGCTTAAGCACCGGACAGCTCGCGGTGC